>CAYOZY010000035.1:15070-17035 GCA_964408525.1 uncultured Sphingobium sp.
GAACAGCTTGCACAGCGCAATCGCCATCGTGCCGATGCCGCTGGTGCCGCCATGGACAAGCACGGTGTCGCCCTCCACCGCATAGGCGCGCTCGAACACATTGGTCCACACGGTGAAAAGCGTTTCAGGCAGCGCCGCCGCCTCGATCATGTCATAGCCCTGCGGCACGGGCAGGCATTGCCCGGCGGGCACGGCGACATATTCGGCATAGCCGCCACCGTTGCAAAGCGCGCACACCGCGCGGCCCAGCAGATTTTCATCCACCTTGTCCCCAACCTGCACCACCACCCCGGACACTTCGAGGCCCATGACCGGCGAGGCGCCGGCAGGAGGCGGATATTTCCCGGCGCGCTGGGCGATGTCCGGTCGGTTGACCCCTGCGGCGTGAACGCGGATCAGCACCTCGTCCTCTTTCACCGCCGGAATGGGCAGGGTGACGCACTGCAAGACCTCAGGCCCGCCAGAAGACTCGAACCCTATCGCCCGCATATCCCTGGATATTACTTCCAAAGTCATTCCCCCGGACTCCGTCTTTTCGGCCAGAGCGCTGAATGGCGATACAAAATCGCACTGCGTTCCCGTGCGCCATGCCATATTGACAGCGCGAGCGATAGCGTCAACATTCGCCTCATGGACATGGACGACGCCCTGCCGCAGCGAGGCAACGACCCGCTCAAAGCCCTGAGCCTTCAGGATCTCGACCCGCTTTCCGTTGATGAACTGCATCAACGCATCGCCACGCTCGAAACGGAAATAAAACGCACTCAGGGCAAAATCGCCCATTCCGTTAACCATAAGGCAAGTGCCGAGGCCCTATTCAGAAAATGAAATCAAATTCTTGCCTTGCTCCAGAGAGGAAATTCGGACCGGAGCGGGAAGGGAGTTGGAACGGACCACTTGAACCGCGGTTCAGGCGTGCCGACATTGTGGTGAAGGGCGCCCCATGCGGGCGCCAGGAGAATTGATATGCCGTCCTTTGCTTCTGCCCTGGAAACCACGCTGCACAATGCGCTCACCCATGCGTCCGAGCGGCACCACGAATATGCCACGCTGGAACATCTGCTCCTCGCGCTGATCGACGACGAGCATGCGAGCAAGGTTATGCAGGCGTGCGGCGTCGACATGGGCGAGCTGACCGACGCGGTGACGCAGTATCTCGACACGGAGCTGGACAGCCTGAAGGTGGACAGCGACATAGACCCCTCGCCCACCAGCGGCTTTCAGCGGGTGGTGCAGCGAGCCATCCTGCATGTCCAGTCGTCCGGCAAGGATGAAGTGACCGGCGCCAATGTTCTGGTCGCGCTGTTTTCCGAGCGCGAAAGCTATGCCGTCTATTTCCTGCAACAGCAGGACATGAGCCGCCTCGACGCGGTATCCTACCTCAGCCACGGCGTCGGCAAGGCGACGTCCGACCCCGAGCCTGCCGAGAACAAGGCCAGCGAGCAGGACAAGAAGAGCGCCGCGAAGGACAAGAAGGACAGCGCGCTCGACCAGTTCACCATCAACCTCAACGAAAAGGCGATGGAGGGCAAGGTCGATCCGCTGATCGGCCGTAGCGCAGAAGTCGACCGCACGATCCAGATCCTGTGCCGCCGCAGCAAAAACAACCCGCTCTATGTCGGCGACCCCGGCGTCGGCAAGACCGCGATTGCCGAAGGGCTTGCGCGCAAGATCGTCGAGGGCGATGTGCCCGAAGTGCTGAAAGGCGCGGTGATCTATTCGCTCGACATGGGCGCGCTGCTCGCGGGCACCCGCTATCGCGGCGACTTCGAGGAACGGCTGAAGGCCGTGGTCAATGAGCTTGAAAAGATGCCGGACGCGGTGCTGTTCATCGACGAGATCCATACGGTGATCGGCGCGGGCGCGACCTCAGGTGGCGCTATGGATGCTTCGAACTTGCTGAAACCCGCGCTATCGGGCGGCACGATCCGCTGCATCGGCTCGACCACCTACAAGGAGTTCCGC
>CAYOZY010000036.1:0-16998 GCA_964408525.1 uncultured Sphingobium sp.
CGCGGCAAGAGGAAGGATGCTGCGGAGCGGGACGAAACTCCGCCTTCTACCCCGCCATCCGTTCCGCGTGAGCCTCGTGAAGATCGCCCGCAGCGCGCGGAATCGCGGCAGGATTCGCGCGGGCGTCACCCCGATATCGACGGCACGCAGGAGGACGGCGCATGGAACGGCCCCGTGCCCGGTTTCCTCTCCGTAGGATTTTCCCTACAGGACGCATGACCGCGTTTTGACCGTCTGTTTCAACGTCCAAAATCCCCGTTGCCATGCCGCTCCCGCTCGCCTATAGGCGACCGCCTTGGGGCCGTAGCTCAGCTGGGAGAGCGCGTCGTTCGCAATGACGAGGTCAGGGGTTCGATCCCCCTCGGCTCCACCATTTTCCCATCGTCAATGCGCCATATATTTTCCGAGGCCCAGCCCTTGCGCCTGCTGCGGCGTGACATAATAGGTGCCATAGTTCTGGAACAGCGCGGGCACGGGCTTGGACCTGTCGGCTCCGGGCATGAACGGGGCGACGTCCTGAACCCGCGTCATCGTCCAGAGCGGCTTGCCGCTTTCCGCGTCGATCTCGAAATTCCGCGATTCATCCACGCTTGAAACCATCAGGCGCTTGCCGTCCGGGCTGATTTCCACCTGGCTCGCCATGGAGGAGTAGAAGGGCAGCAGCGGTTTTGCGTCCGTGCCGGGGAAAATGGTACGGACATCGCCGGTGTTCATATTGATGCGGGCGATGCGCGATCCACCCGTTTCGGGCGGTCCGCCGCGATTGTCGAACACGACGACGGTGCCGTCGGCCATGAAATGGGCGCTGTGCTGCGCGGCGGTGCGGCCAGAAACGAGCTTTTTCACATGGCCGTCCTGCTGGTCGAGAATGGCGATGGCGCTTTGCTCGCGCAGGGAAATCAGAAAATCGCCCGCCGCCGTTCCGGAGATCTTCGCGGCGATTTCGGGCGTGACGAGATCGACCGAGTTGACGTGGGTGGCGTCACAATCGGAGCGCAGGCCATAAAGCAGGCCGGGATAGCCGCTTTTTGCAATGATATTGAGCACGGACATGGTGCGTTCCACAGTGCCGTCGGGCCTGCGGATGCGGATGCCGTCGTCATAGATCGGGGTCTTACATTCCACCGTGAGCTTCGTGCCGGGGAGATATTTGAGCTTCCGCTGGATCTGCACCGGCGCGAAGATCATGCCCTTGTCGTCCGTGCGAAACCAGTGGTGGGAGTTGTCCCAGCTCTTCCATAATATTTCGCCCCTGGGGCCGATATGCGCCATGCCGGCTGCATAGGGGAACATGTCGCGGGCATGGAAGGTGGCGACGATCGAGCCGTCGTTCTGAAGCTGAAGGCCCACGGGATAGAAATTCTCCGGTTTGACCTTGCCGATAAAGCCCTTCACATCTCCGAACAGGCCGTCGAGCTCGAGCGGCCAGCTATACAGCACCTCGCCCTTGCGGTTCACGACCCACGCAAGGCAGCCATGTTTCGGGCAATGTTTCGCGTCCTGATGGACCCCGCCAGTAAGCAGCAGCAGCTCGTTTCCCGCCGCCGGGTCTAGCTGGGTGCTGTTGAAGCCGACCTTGGCCTTTTCGTCGATTTTCAGGATCGAGGCCATGAAGCCTTCGTCCTCCATCAGCCCCAGCGAAGCCATGGCCAGCCGGGCCTGTTCGATCATCTGATAGGGGAAAATCTTCTTCGTCATGGTCAGCACGCCATATCCGAAGGCCATGCCGCACAGCGCCAGCACAAAGGCGACAATCGACCAGTCGATGCCGCCGAGCAGCGAATGGGCTGATTTCTTTTGGGACATCGCCTGACCGCCGGGCGCCTTAGCCATAGGTTGTTTCCTTCCTATCAATAGGATAACGATTGTATTTACTGGTCGTGCCGATTTCGACCTTTAACGTCTCGCCTGATGAAATGGCTAGGAAAATAGCGGTTTGTCGGGTTGTTTTTTGTGGGGCTCCAATGATCATGAACAGAGTGATTGTCGCGATCCTGTTGATCGCTTCTACTATTGAACCGGCCTTTGCCTATATGGGGCCGGGCGCGGGGTTGACCTTTATCGGGTCGCTGGTGGCGCTGGTTTCGGCGGTGCTGGCCGGCATTTTCGGCTTTGTCTGGTTTCCGATCAAGCGCCTGCTGCGCGCGCGCCGTGCGCGTGATGAAGCAGAGAATCAAGAGAAGGAATGATGGCCGCCTATATCGGTGCGGTCTTCATCATCCTCTGCTTTTCCCAACTGCTGGTGAGTTTCGGCCTGGTTGAACAGGCGAGCCGCATCATCGGGATCAGCCGGGAGGCAAGCGCCGCCCTTTCCGACAGCACGCTTGACGACGACGCCAAGGAAAAGGCGATGCGCCGGCATAGCGTTGCGCTGTTCGGCGGTTTTTTTCGGGTGACGCTGGGGTTGCTGGCGGCTCTGGGGATTCCCATCGTGCTGGTCTGGCTGGTGGGCCTCACGCGTCTCTGGTCGTTCGACGCGGTGATGGCCGCGTCGCTTTCATGGCCAATGATCCTTGGCGGATTGCTGGTTTTCATCTTCATCATGATGCGGGCGCGCCGTGGCGTTCAAAAATAAATATTCGCTGGTCGACCGGGCGCTTCATCGTCTGGCCTTCGCAACGCCGCGACTTCAGCTCGATTTTGCTGAACAGGAGGACGAAGCCTTTCGCAAACAGGCTGGCAAGGATGCCTCCCCCAGCGCGCCGGTATTCGTCACCGCCATGCCACGGGCGGGAACGACCCTGCTGCTCAATGTCCTCACGCAAGCCCCGCAATTCGCATCGCATAATTACCGGGACATGCCGTTCCTGCTGATGCCGATGCGCTGGAACGCGCTGTCCAGAGGATTTCGCGCGCCCGATGCGTTGCGCGAGCGCGCCCATGCGGATGGCATCATGGTGTCGGCAGATAGCCCCGAAGCGTTTGAGGAAATGCTTTGGATGGCGCACTGGCCGAGCCATTATCTGGCCGATCGGGTGCAGCCATGGAGTGTGGACGAGCGCAGGGCGGGCTTCCTGCCCTTTTTTCGTACCCATATGCTCAAGATCGCCGAACTGCGGCGACCGGGGCAGGGCGCTCGTTATATCTCGAAGAACAACGGCAATATCGCGCGCCTTGGCTGGCTGGCGAAGCATTTCCCGGATGCGGCGATCCTCATTCCCTATCGCGAGCCGGTGCAGCATGCGGCGTCGCTGTTGCGCCAGCATCTCCGCTTTTCGGAGATGCACCGGGACGATCCTTTCGCCAAGGCCTATATGCGCGGCGTCGGCCATCTCGAATTCGGCGACAACCTCCGGCCTATCGATTTCGACGGCTGGCTGGACAAGACGCCATGGCGCGATCCGAAGCGGCTGGAGTTCTGGCTGGCATACTGGATTGCCGCCTATGGACAGGTGATCGCGGCTCAAGCGCCGCAGATGATAGTGCTGGGCTATGACGATTTCTGCTCAAGGCCGGGGGCGTATCTCTCGGTGCTCAGGGAACGGCTCGGTTTGCCGGAGGGCGCCCTGAACCCCGGCGACATCCGGAAGATCGACGACAAGCCGGTCGATCTGGCGGGCGTCGATGGCGCGCTGATCGACGAAGCGCGCGCCCTTTTCGCCCGGCTGGATGGTATGGCGCTTCGGGTCTGACCTCCTGGCGGGCTTGACGCAGGTCTGCCCCTGCCGCAAGGCGCTTTCCCGCAAGTGAGTAGGAGAAAACCCGTGCCGCTATATGCATTTGAGGGAATGGAACCGACGCTTCCGGAAGATGGTTCCGCATGGGTGGCTCCTTCGGCCAATCTGATCGGGGATGTCCGGCTGGGCCGGGAAGCCAGCATTTGGTTCGGCGTGGTCATTCGCGCCGACAATACGCCGATCATCATCGGTGCGCGCAGCAATATCCAGGAACATACCGTGATGCACAGCGACGAAGGTGTGCCCTGTACCGTGGGCGAAGGCGTGACCGTGGGGCATCATGCCATGCTGCATGGTTGCACCATTGGCGACAACAGCCTGATCGGCATGGGTGCGACCATCCTGAACAGGGCCGTCATCCCGGAAAACTGCATTGTCGGCGCGGGCGCGCTTGTGACCGAAGGCAAGACGTTCGAACCGGGCAGCCTGATCGTCGGTGTTCCGGCGAAGGTCGTGCGATCGCTGGACGACGCTACGCTTCAGGGGCTGAACGAATCAGCCGCCCATTATGTAGCCAAGGCCCGCGCCTTTGCGAAGTCGCTCAAGGCCGTCTGAACAGCCCGCTCAGGCACTTTCCTGTTCCTTGATCATGTCCAGCGCGACATCGACGATCATGTCTTCCTGCCCACCGACCATGCGTCTGCGGCCCAGCTCGACGAGGATCGCGCGGGTGTCGACGCCGTAGTCGATGCTAGCCTTCTCGGCATGGCGGAGGAAGCTGGAATAGACACCGGCGTAGCCCAAGCTGAGCGTTTCGCGGTCGACGCGCACAGGGCGATCCTGAAGCGGGCGCACCAGATCCTCGGCGGCGTCCATCAGCTTGAACAGGTCGCAGCCATGGTTCCAGCCCTTGCGATCTGCCGCCGCGATGAACACTTCGAGCGGCGCATTGCCCGCGCCCGCGCCCATGCCCGCCAGCGAAGCGTCCACCCGGATCGCGCCCGATTGCACCGCGACCATCGAGTTGGCCACACCCAACGAGAGATTGTGGTGTGCGTGCACGCCGCGCTGGGTTTCCGGCTTCAGCACCCGGTCATAGGCTTCGAAACGCGCCTTGTACGCATCCATATCCATCGCACCGCCGCTGTCGGTCACATAGACGCAGGTCGCGCCATAGTTCTCCATCAGCTTGGCCTGTTGCGCGAGCTGCTCCGGCTCGATCATGTGGCTCATCATCAGGAAGCCGATGGTGTCCATACCAAGATTGCGCGCCGCCTCGATATGCTGCTTGCTGACATCCGCCTCGGTGCAATGGGTGGCGATGCGCACCGAACGCGCGCCCAGAGCATAGGCCTGCTTGAGGTCATGCACCGTGCCGATGCCAGGTAGCAGCAGCGTGGTGACGACGGCATTTTCTACCGCGTCGGCCACCGCCTCAATCCATTCCCAGTCGGTATGCGCGCCGAAGCCATAGTTGAAGCTGCTGCCCTGCAACCCATCGCCATGCGCGATCTCGATCGCGTCGACACCCGCTTCATCGAGCGCGCGGGCAATCTTGCGGCAATGCTCGATGCCATATTGATGGCGGATGGCATGCATGCCGTCGCGCAGCGTCACGTCCTGAATGTAGAGCTTGGTCTGGGTCGGGTCGAATGCCATTACGCGGCCTCCTTTTCCATGCGGCGGGCGGCGATCTTCTCCGCCGTCTTGAGGCCTGCCGAGGTCATGATATCGAGATTGCCGGCATAGGCAGGCAGATAATGCGCTGCCCCCTCCACTTCGAGGAACACGCTGGTCTTGATCCCCTCGAACACCCCAAGGCCGGGGATCTTGACCGGATTGTTGGAGCCAAAACGTTCGAACTGTACCTTCTGCTTCAGGCGATAGCCGGGGACATAGGCGTTGACCTTGGCGACCATCGCCTCGATCGCGGCGGCGATCGTTGCCTCGTCCGCGCCGGAAGAGAGGGTGAAGACGGTATCACGCATGATCATTGGCGGTTCGGCCGGATTGAGGATGATGATCGCCTTGCCCCTGGCCGCGCCACCGACCTTCATGATGCCTTCGCTCGTGGTTTCGGTGAACTCGTCGATATTGGCGCGGGTGCCGGGGCCGGCAGATTTGGACGAGATGGAGGCAACGATCTCCGCATAATGGACGGTCGCCACCGACGACACCGCCGCGACGATCGGGATCGTCGCCTGCCCTCCACATGTCACCATGTTGACGTTGGGCGCATCGAGATGATCGTCGCCGTTCACCACGGGGATCACATAGGGGCCGATGGCGGCAGGGGTGAGGTCGATCATCACCTTCCCGGCTCCCGTCACAACATCGCTGTGCCGCTTGTGCGCGCCCGCCGATGTCGCGTCGAACACCACGCCGATTTCCGGCCAGACCTCGAGCTTCTGCAAGCCCTCGATGCCCTCATGAGTGGTGGCAACGCCAAGACGCTGCGCGCGCGCAAGGCCATCGGAGGAAGGATCGATACCCACCATAGCGCCCATTTCCAGCACATCGCTGGTCCGCATGATCTTGATCATCAGGTCGGTGCCGATATTGCCCGAACCGATAATCGCCGCCTTCACTTTCGCCATGTCGGGCACCTTTCTTTATCTCTTCCCGGAAGAGTATCGCATCGATTGCCCGAGATGAAGCTTGCGATGGCTCAATATGCTCATATTATGAGCATATGAAAAATTACCGATCCGGTGGCGCACAGGCGCTGGACCGCGCTCTGGCCCTGCTCAAGGCCATCACAGGTGATGACGGCAACAGTCCGGCTTCGCATATCGCCGCAAGCATCGGCCTCGCGCCTTCGACGGCCCGCCGCATGATCGCCACGCTGGAAAGCCATGGTCTGATAACCCGCGTCGTCCATGGGCGCTATGCGGGCGGCCCTGAGCTGAAGGCGCTGGCGGGGGCTATTACGCCCTATCGTTCGCTTGTCGCAGCGGCGCGACCTTTTTTGCACAGGCTGGCGCGGCAGACGGGATGGGCAGCGCATCTCGGCGTATATACCGATGATATGGTGACCTATCTGGTCAAGGAAGGCGGAAGCGATCTCTTCACTCGCGAAGGGGCGGAACTGGAGGCCTATTGCACCGGCATCGGCAAGGCTCTGCTGTCGCAATTGCCCGCGCATCGGCTGGAGGCCTATCTTCCGGGACCCTTCATTCGCCTCACCGCCCAGACTATTTGCGAGCCGGACACGCTGCGCAATGAGGTCGGCCGGACGTCCATGCGCGGCTATGCGCTTGACGACCGGGAAATGTCCGATGCGATTTCCTGCGTCGCTGTGCCTATTCCGTTGGGTGAGGGGATGCTCGCGGCGATCTCTCTCAGCGGGGACGCCGCCATCTTTCCCCTGCATCAGGCGGAAAGGATCGCCGGGAGGTTGTCCGGTGTCGCGAGCGATATCGCGGCCAGAACAATCCGTAGCCAGCCAGAAATGGAACAGTGAGGCGAGAAGTGGCTCCCCGAGTAGGATTCGAACCTACGGCCATTCGATTAACAGTCGAATGCTCTACCGCTGAGCTATCGGGGAGCAGCCGCGCTCTCGCGAAGCAGGCCGCGCCTATAGCAGCGGCTTTCGCCCCGTGGCAAGCCCCTCAGGCGATAAATTGCTCGGCGGCGATGCGGTCGTCCAGCGTATGTTCGGGGTCGAAGAGCAGGGTGAGCGGCGTGGTCCGGTCCACAGCAATATCGACGCAGCTTATGTCGCGCACCTCGCGCTGGTCGCCGACCGCGCTGACCGGTCGTTTCTGCGAATCGAGCACGCGAAAGCGCACGCGCGTCTTTTCTGGCAATATCGCGCCGCGCCAGCGCCGGGGGCGGAAAGGGCTGATCGGCGTGAGGGCGATCAGGCCCGACCCCAGCGGCAATATCGGCCCTTGCGCCGAGAGGTTATAGGCGGTGGAGCCTGCTGGCGTGGCGACCAAGACACCGTCGCACACCATTTCCGGCAGCACGACCCGATCATTGACCGAAACCTCGATCTTGGCGGTCTGGCGGGTTTCGCGCAGCAACGAAACTTCGTTTATCGCCGGCAGCGAGACTTCCTCGCCGTCTATGGTGACGGCGTGCATGCGCAGCGGATTGACCTTGAAGGCTTTGGCCGCCTGTATGCGCTGGTCGAGCCTTTCGAGCCGCCATTCGTTCATCAGGAAGCCGACGGTGCCGAGGTTCATGCCGAACACCGGCAGGATACGCCGCGCTTCCAGCATGTTGTGGAGGGTCTGGAGCATGAAGCCGTCGCCGCCCAGCGCCACGATCATGTCCGCTTCGGCAGCGTCTACGAATTCATAGCTGGCGGACAGCCGCTCCGCCGCCGCGCGCGCGGCGGGCGTGGGGGACACCAGCAACGCCCTGCGCGGCGGCTCGCTGCTCATCCGCCGGTCACGCTCATATGGCGGCGGGTCGCGCCGCGCGTGCCTTCCGGGCCGATGGCGAAATCATGCGCGAGCGGTTTGGCGATCAGCGCCCGGTCCAGCGCGGCGTCGACCGCGTCGATCCCGCCGCTGCGATAGGCGCTCTTGAGGTCGACATGCTTTTCATGGCCAAGGCACATGAAGATCTTGCCCTCACAGGTCAGGCGCATGCGGTTGCATCCCGCGCAGAAATTGTCGGAGAGCGGTGTGATGAGGCCCAGCCGGATGCCGGGAAGCGATGCCGCCTCGAAATAGCGCGCTGGACCGCCACTGCGGTAGGCGATGGGTGCAAGCGGATAGCGTGCCTCGATCCGTGAGGAGAGTTCCGCAAGCGGGATATAACGGTCCGTTCGGTCCTCGCCGGTATCGCCCAGCGGCATCGTCTCGATCAGCGTCAGGTCATGGCCCCGCTCCGCGCACCACTCCAGCATCGGCAGCACGCCGTCCTCGTTGATGCCGCGCAACGCCACCATGTTGATCTTGACCCGCATCCCTTCCGCGCGGGCTGCTGCGATTCCCGTCAGCACCTTGTCGAGATTGCCTCCGCGGGTCACGAAGGCAAAGCGTTCCGGGTCCAGACTGTCGAGGCTGACGTTGATCCTTCTCATGCCTGCTTGCGCCAGGGCTTCCGCATGGTCCGCCAGGCGCGTGCCGTTGGTGGTGAGCGTCAGCTCGTCCAGCGCGCCGGTGTCGAGATGTCGCCCGATACGCCGCACAAGCTCCATGAAATCGCGCCGCACCAGCGGTTCGCCACCCGAAAGGCGGATCTTGCGCACGCCGCGCGCGACGAACCTGTCGGCGATAATCGCGATTTCCTCTAAGCTGAGCACTTCGTTGCGCGGCAGGAAGGTCATCTTCTCCGCCATGCAATAGCGGCAGCGCAGATCGCACCGGTCCGTCACCGATATTCGCAGATATTCGATGCGGCGGCCGAAGCCGTCGATCATCGTCCTGCGTTGCTGTCCTGTCCCGGCGGCGTCCATGGCGCATAGCTAGGTCATGGCGCGGCGCGGCGCAAGGGAGGAGGCGGTGGTGTGGCTTGTCTTGTCCCCAAACATAACAAAATCATGCAATTGCCATCGCCATAAGCGCTCGGTAACCTCTGCGCTCTATCATCGGCGCCGGTAAGGGACGGGCTTCGCGATCATCACCGGCCAAACAGGACGAAAATGACACAGGACGAGCGCATCCTCGCGATTATTTCCGCTCGCGGTGAAGACATCGGCGCGATGGCCCGGTCGTGCGGCTGGGGCGTCCGCATCGTCGCCGACCCCGCAGAACTGAATGATGTCCATGCTCCTGCTGTCTATCTCGTGGATGTGCGCGAAGGGATAGACCCACGGCACCTGACGGCCCTGCCGCGCGACATAGCAAGCGTGGCGCTGCTCGATGGCGATCAGTCGCGCGTTCCGGGCGATCTTGCGGCGCTCGGCGTCACGCATTTTCTGCCATGGCCGGTGGGCGCTTCGGTTTTCGCCGCGACGCTCGATGCAGCTCTTGCCGTCCGCAAGCGGCTGAATGAGGCGACGCAGGACACGCGGCCCCATGATGTGGAACCGCCGGAAGAGGGCGCTTCGGCGCGAGACGATCTGACCGGCCTTGCCAGCCGCAGCGCGGCGCGCGCATGGCTCGATGCGCGGCTGGGGGGAGATTCTGCTGAGGCGCGGGAAGGCGTGGCGCCACTCACGGCCTGCCTGCTGATCGGCATCAGCCAATATGCAAGCGTCAACACCGCCTATGGCAAACATGCGGGGGACGCTGTTCTGGCGCGGGTTGCCGCGCGCATCAGCGATTGCGTGAAGCAGGCGATAGGCCCGGATGCGCTGGTCGCCCGCATCGGCGGTACGGAATATCTGGTCGCCTATTCCGGGCGGGCAAGCGAGGCGCAGGAAGCCAGCGCGCAGGAACTGGCGCGGCTAATCCTCACCGATGTGTCGCGGCCGTTCGTCGCCGATGAAAAGGTGATTCGCCTGACCGCGCGCTGCGGGCTGGCGGCCCCGGCGCCGGGCGACGATGCCGCGCGCCTGCTGCGCCGCGTGAGCGCCGCCCTTGCGGATGCGCGCGGCTCCTCCACCAGCGACATATGCGAACGCTCCGCCGTGCGCCGCAAGGGCAAGGCCCATGCCGACGACATGGACCAGCTCGACGCCGATCTGCGGCTTGCGCTGGATGCCGGAGAGATCGGCATCGTCTATCAGCCGCAATATGACAGCCGCAGCGACAGGATCGTCGGTGTCGAGGCGCTGGCGCGGTGGAACCATCCGCATTTGGGCCAGCTCGATGCGGGCACGCTGTTCGAAGCGGCGGACCGTTCGGATTTCCTGCAACCGCTATCCCGCCATATCCAGAACATGGCGCTCCGCGAGGCGGGGCAATGGCCAGCGAGCCTTGCCGAACTGCGCCTCTCGATCAATGTCACCGCCGCCGATCTCGCCCAGCAGGATTTCGTTCCGCATTTGCTGGATATGATCGGGCAAAGCGGGTTTCCGCGCCATCGCGTCACCGTCGAGATCACCGAGAGCGGGCTGATCGAGAATATCGCGCGCGCGGGCGATCTGCTGCAAATGCTGAAGCAGCACGACATCTCGGTCGCCATCGACGATTTCGGCACGGGCTATTCGAGCCTCGCCTATCTCAAGGCGCTGCACCCGGATTATCTCAAGATCGATCACAGCCTCAGCCGCGATATATTGGGCACCCCGCGCGACCGGATCATCCTGCGCGCGATCATCGCCATGGCGCGCAGCCTCGCGCTCACCGTGATCGCCGAAGGGGTGGAGAGCGAGGAGCAACTGACGCTGCTTGCGCGCGAAGGCTGCGACATCTATCAGGGTTTCCTGCGCTCGCCCGCGCTCACCAGTGAGGAACTGGCAAGGCTGGTGGAGCGGGGCGGGTGACCGGGAGCGAAGTTGCGAAAGCGGACTGTCCGGACACGACAACATTGCGGACATTCAGGAAGCCTCTAATCTACAGAACAATGTTGAACGATCTCCTGCGAAGCCTTCCATACTTGGTTCACACCAACCGGGAGCTTGGCCTGATGCTCGCAGGCAAAAAGCCGTTGGCCTGCTTTGTCGATGGCAAAGATTGCTTTCCAGATGTCATGTGTCGCTATTTCAGTCTGTTTGACAGGCAAGTCGCCGCTGGGCAGTTCATCCGCTCCGATCATTTTTCTGAAGTCGATTGGGGCATCCGCCATCATATTCTGTATGCCGTTCCGAGCGAGGCATGGCGCATTCAAGCGATGCTCGATCTCGTTTTGGGTGACGATGCATGGACCAACGAACACGAGCGCCGACAGGGTGAGCTGCTCGGTTATGCCGATTGGATGAACGACTATTGGCTTGAACACATTTTTCGACGCTGAACGTCCGCTCCCCACAACATTCCCGCCATTGCAGTTCAGCTTATCCCGCCACCTTCGCCAGCCCCTTTGAGAGTTGCAGCCCGGCATGCAGCCGCGCGGCGCCGTCTTTCCACGCCCGCGCGATGACCAGCTTGTTGTCCGGGCGCAGCTTGGCGGTGCCGGCCAATCGCTGCACATAGTCGATCAGCCCCGCCGGATTGCCGAAACTGTCGTTGTGGAAAGCGACAAGCGCGCCTTTCGCGCCGACATCGAGCCGCGCGATTCCCGCCTTCACGCAATTCTGCTTTATGCGGATGAGCGTTAGCAGGTTTTGCGTCGCTTGCGGCAGCTTGCCGAAGCGGTCGATCAATTCCGCCGCGAACGCCTCTATGGCTTGCGCATCTTCGAGGTCGTTGAGGCGGCGATATAGCCCCATGCGCAGGTCAAGGTCCGGCACATACTCCTCCGGGATCTGCACCGGCGCATCGATGGTGATCTGCGGCGAGAAGGCATCGCGCGGCACGAAATCGGTCGATCCGCCCGCCTTGGCCTCCAGGATCGCGTCCTCCAGCATCGACTGATACAGCTCGAAGCCGACCTCCTTGATGTGGCCGGACTGTTCATCGCCGACGAGGTTGCCCGCGCCCCTTATGTCGAGATCGTGGCTGGCGAGCTGGAAGCCCGCGCCGAGCGTATCGAGATCGGACAGCACCTTGAGGCGCTTTTCGGCGGTTTCGGTAATGATGCGGTCGGCGGGCGTGGTGAAATAGGCGTAAGCGCGGGTTTTCGAGCGGCCCACCCGGCCCCTCAACTGGTAGAGCTGGGCGAGGCCGAAGCGGTCCGCGCGATGGATGACAAGCGTGTTTGCGCTCGGAATGTCCAGCCCGCTCTCGACGATGGTGGTGGAGAGCAGCACGTCATATTTGCGGTCGTAAAAGGCCGACATGCGTTCCTCGACCTCGCCCGCCGCCATCTGTCCATGGGCGACGACGGGCTTCACTTCGGGCACCTGCTCGCGCAGATACTCCTCGATTTCGGGCAGGTCGGATATGCGCGGCACGACGAAAAAGCTCTGCCCGCCGCGATAATGCTCGCGCAGCAACGCCTCGCGGATCACCACGCCATCCCATGGCATGACATAGGTGCGCACGGCAAGGCGGTCGACCGGCGGGGTCTGGATGACGCTGAGTTCGCGCAGGCCGGACATCGCCATCTGCAAGGTGCGCGGGATGGGGGTCGCGGTGAGGGTCAGCACATGAACGTCAGACTTGAGCTGCTTCAACCGCTCTTTGTGGACGACGCCGAAACGTTGCTCTTCGTCCACAATGATGAGGCCCAGTCTTTTGAATTCTATGCCTTTTGTGAGAAGCGCATGGGTGCCGATGACGATATCGACCTTGCCCTCCGCCATGCCTTCCTTCGTCGCCTTTGTCTCGGCGGCGGGAACGAGGCGCGAGAGGCGGCCGATATTGATCGGGAAGCCGGCAAACCGCTCCACGAAGTTGCGGTGGTGCTGTCGCGCCAGAAGGGTGGTCGGGCAGATGAGCGCGACCTGCATGCCCGCCATCGCCGCCACGAACGCCGCGCGCAAAGCCACCTCGGTCTTGCCGAAGCCGACATCGCCGCACACGAGCCGATCCATCGGTCGTCCGGCGGCAAGATCCTCGATTACATCGCTGATCGCGCGGTCCTGATCCTCGGTTTCGTCATAGGGGAAGCGATCCACGAACGCCGGATATCCGCCGCTATCGGGTTCCGCGACCGGGGCAGGGCGCAGCGCGCGCGCCGCCGCGATCTTCAGCAGGTCGCCCGCAATCTCGCGGATGCGCTCCTTCATTCGCGCCTTGCGCCGCTGCCATGCCTCGCCGCCGAGCCGATCCAGCGCTACGCCTTCATTCTCCGCGCCATAGCGCGAGAGGACATCGAGATTCTCGACCGGCACATAGAGCTTGTCGCCGCCCGCATATTCCAGCGCGACGCAATCATGCGGTGCATTGCCGACGGGAATCGATGTCAGCCCCTCATATTTGCCGATACCATGGTCGGCATGCACAACCAGATCGCCGGGGGTGAGAGTGGCGAGTTCGGCCAGAAATGCGTCGGCGCTTTTCCTGCGTTTGGCGCGGCGGACAAGCCGGTCGCCCAGCATGTCCTGCTCGGTTATCAACGTTACTTCATCGGAGGTGAAACCATGATCGAGCGGAATAACGATCAATGAAGTCAGTTCTTTATATGACAAACCTAAGGTTTCTTGCCAGCTATCTGTCCGCGCCAGCGCGCCCGCCTTGTGGTCCTCCAGCAGCCCCGCAAGGCGCTCGCGCGCACCCGCCGAATAGCTGGCGATAACGACCTTTCTGCCTGCTTTGCGCTGGTTGGCGATGTGGATTGCGACGGCGTCGTAGATGTTCGCGCCCTGCGCCCGTTCCGGCGCGAAATCACGCGCCGCATCCACGCCGAAATCGAGCACGGTCGCGCTTTCCGGCTCGTGGAAAGGTGAGGTGATGTGGATGGGGTGCTCGGCAATCGCCGTGTCCCATTCCTCGCGCGCCAGGTAAAGCTGGTCGGGTTCGAGCGGGCGATAGCTTCCCGGCTCGGTGCGTTGCGCGGCAACGCGATTGGCATGATAGTCCGCGATGGCATCGAAGCGGCCCTGCGCCGCGCCGGTGACGCCGCTATCGCCAATGACCAGCGCATCGCCCAGATGCTCGGCCATCGGCACCAGCCGCTCTTCAAACAGCGGCAGCCAATGCTCCATGCCCGCCAGCCTCCGGCCCTCGCTTATCGCCTGATAGAGCGGATCGCCGGTCGCCGTGGCCCCGAACAACTCGCGATAGCGCGACCGGAAACGCTTGATCGTCTCCTCATCGAGCAGGGCTTCGGAAGCCGGGAGCAGGGTAAAGCTCGCCACATCGCCGGTCGAACGCTGGGTGCCGGGATCGAAGCTGCGCAGCGTCTCGATCTCGTCGCCGAAAAAGTCGAGGCGCAGCGGCTCCGGCGCGCCGCCGGGAAACAGATCGACGATGCCGCCGCGCACCGCATATTCGCCCGCATCGTGCACGGTGTCGGTGCGGCTGTAGCCATTCGCGGTGAGCAGCGCGGTCAGTTTGTCGATAGCGATGCGCTCTCCCGGCGCGAGCCGCGCCACGAGCTGTCTCACGCGGAAAGGCGTCAATGTGCGCTGGGTGATGGCCGCGACGGTGGTGACGACAAGCTGCGGCCCTTTGACCGGCGCCTGAAGCGCATGCAGCCCCGCCAGACGCTGTGAGGCAGACCGCAGCGAGGGCGAGGCGCGATCATAGGGCAGGCAATCCCATGCCGGTATCCCGACGATCTCCAGCTCCGGCGCGAACCAGCCTGCCGTGTCCGCCACCGCCTGCATCGCCTGTTCGTCGGGAGCGATATAAACGGCGCGTCGCGGGCCGGTTCCACCTGCCGCCGCGCGAGCGAGATCGGCCAGCAACAGCGGCAGAAAGCCGCTCGGCACGCCCGACAGGGTGAGTGGCTGGTTCGCGTAAAGGATGCGGCTGAGATCGGTCATTTGGGAATGGAGATGAAATCCAGCCTCTTGAACGCGTCCATCATCGCGCCATCAAAGCGCTCCGGCACGTCGGCGGTGCCCATCGCCCAGGCCATGATGTCGACATCCTGCTCTTCCAGCAGCAGCTCGAACCACGCCAGCTCATCCTCGCTCCAGCGCGCGCCATAACGGTCGAAAAAGCCGCCTACCATATAATCGGCTTCGCGGGTGCCTCTATGCCATGCGCGGAAATGCAGGCGGCGCAGGCGGGGTGTGTCTTGCATGGCGAAAAGCGTCCTGTGCGGGTTTGCCGATGGTGTCGGGCTGGGCTATGCCAAGCGCATAGCCATGCGACCAGAACTTCTCAATCCGCTGTTTGCCGAAATTTCGGTGCTGAAGGGCGTCGGCAATGCCCTTGCCAAGCCGCTCGACCGGCTTGGCCTTTCCCGCATGGTCGATCTGGCCTTTCACCTTCCCACCGGATGGGTGGAGCGCAGGCGCGTAGAGCGGCTCGATCCTGCCGATGTTGGGCATCATATCATCATCGCACTGACCCCGACGGATTACAAGGCGAGCGGATCGCCGCGCGCGCCCTTTCGCGTGTGGGCGGTGGATGGCACGGGAAATGGCGTTTCGTTGGTCTATTTCGGCAAGAACAGCGGCTGGCCGAGAAAGCTGCTGCCGCTGGGCGAGGCGCGTGTCGTGAGCGGCAAGCTGGAGGCTTATGGCGACCAGCTTCAGATCATCCACCCGGATCATGTCGGCGCGCCGGGGGAGTCCGGGCAGATCGCCGTGGTGGAGCCGGTCTATCCGCTCTCGGAGGGGATCACCAACGCCCGGATGCGCGATCTTGTGGAGGAAGCGCTGAAACGCGCGCCGGAGCTGCCGGAATGGATCGACAGCTCGGTGCTCGGCTCGCACCACTGGAAGGGATGGCGCGACGCGCTGGTGACGATTCACGCCTCACCCGACAACGCACAGGCGCGGCGGCGGCTGGCCTATGACGAGATATTCTCCGGCCAGCTCGCGCTTATGCTGGTGCGTGCGGCCTCGCGCCAGAGAAAGGCTCAGCCTATCCAGCCGACCGGGCGTCTGCGCGATGCGGTGAACCTGCCCTTTGCGCCCACGGGCGCGCAGCGGCGCTCGGTTGCTGAAATCGACGGCGATTGCGCGCAGAGCCACCCGATGCTCCGTTTGCTTCAGGGCGATGTCGGCAGTGGCAAGACATGGGTGGCTTTGATGGCGCTGCTTGGCGCGGTCGAAAGCGGCATGCAGGGCGCATTTTTGGCTCCAACAGAGATACTTGCGCGCCAACATTACGAGACATTGCGAGCGATGCTGGCGGGCGTTCCGGTCAACATCGCGATCCTCACCGGGCGCGACAAGGGCAAGGCGCGCGAGGCGACGCTGATGGGGCTGGCGGATGGCAGCATTGATATCCTCGTCGGCACCCATGCGATCTTTCAGGAAGCGGTCGGCTATCGCGATCTCGGTCTGGTGGTGATCGACGAGCAGCACCGCTTCGGCGTCAACCAGCGGGTGATGCTGGCGAGCAAGGCCCGCATGAACCCGCACATGCTGGTGATGACGGCAACGCCCATCCCGCGCACTCTCACGCTCACCTATTATGGCGACATGGAGGTGAGCCGGCTCGACGAAATGCCGCCGGGTCGCCAGCCCATCAAGACGGCGGTGATGTCGATCGACCGGCTGGATGAGGTGATCGAGGCGCTGGGGCGACATATATCGGGCGGCGGGCAGGCCTATTGGGTGTGTCCGCTCGTCGAAGAAAGCGAGGTTTCCGATCAAGCTGCGGCAGAGGCGCGGGCTGAGACGCTCAGGACACGCTTTGGCGACAGGATAGCGCTGGTTCATGGCCGCATGAAGGGGCCGGAGAAAGACGCGGTGATGGCGCGCTTCGCCACCGGAGAGGCGAGCGTGCTGGTCGCGACCACGGTGATCGAGGTGGGAGTCGATGTGCCCAATGCGACGCTGATGATTATCGAGGGTGCAGATCGATTCGGCCTGGCCCAGTTGCACCAGCTTCGCGGGAGGGTCGGGCGGGGCGACAAGGCGTCGACCTGTCTG
>CAYOZY010000037.1:0-9658 GCA_964408525.1 uncultured Sphingobium sp.
GGCGGCGTCGCCATCATCGTCGAGGCGCTGACCGACAACCGCAACCGCACCGCGACCAATGTGCGCACAGCCTTTTCCAAGAACGGCGGAAATCTGGGCGCGTCCGGCGCCGTTTCCCATGGTTTTGATCGCATGGGCCTGATCGAATATCCCGCCAGCGTGGGCGACGAGGAAAAAGTCCTCGAAGCCGCAATCGAGGCGGGCGCGGAAGATGTGGAGTCAGGCGAGGACGGCCACAGCATCTGGACCGCGATGGACGGCTTGCATGAGGTTGCGAAGGCGCTGGAGGCATCGCTCGGAGAGGCGGAAAGCGCCAAGCTCGCCTGGAAACCGCAAACCACGGTCGAAGTCGATGAAGGGACCGCCGCGACATTGCTCAAGCTGGTCGATACGCTCGACGATGATGACGATGTGCAGACCGTGTGGGGCAATTACGACATCAGCGACGATGTGATGGAGAAGCTGGGATAATCATCATCGGCCTCGATCCCGGCCTCGGCACCACCGGCTGGGGGATCATCGCAGCCGACGGCAATCGCCTGTCTCACATTACCAATGGCCAGATAAAGACCGATGCAGCCCTGCCGCTTGCCGCACGGTTGCTGGCGTTGGACACGGCGCTCACCAACCTTATCCTTGCGCACAAGCCGGATGGCGCGGCCGTCGAGGAGGTTTTCGTCAACGCCAATCCGCAATCGACGCTGAAGCTGGGACAGGCGAGAGGGGTCGTGCTGCTCAATGCCGCGCGCGCGGGAATAGAGGTCGGGGAATATGCCGCGCGGCTTGTGAAAAAATCTGTGGTCGGCGTCGGCAACGCGTCCAAGGATCAGGTGCACGCCATGGTCTCGCGCCTGCTGCCCGGCGCGAAGATTGCGGGCGCGGACGCCGCCGATGCGCTGGCGGTGGCGATCACGCATGCTCACCACATGGCCAGCGCGCGCAAGCTCGGCGCACGATGAAGCACCGCGTCGAGGCTCGGCAAATCTTTACGGTTGCGGCGTTATTAGGCGGCCATGACAAGCATTGAACCATCGGCGTCAAAAGACGCACCCGCGCAGCAGAGCTTGCGCACCACGGCGTTTCAGTTCGCCCGCTTCGTTTTGCTTGGCGGCGTGGCTGCGGCGGTGAATTTCGGCTCGCGCTTCCTCTTTTCCATGGCAATGCCGTTCGAAATTGCGGTGATCTGCGCTTATTTCGTGGCAGCAGCGACCGGCTTCAGTCTGTTCAGCCTGTTCGTCTTTCCCAGCTCGTCGCGCCCCTTTTCGGAGCAGGCCTTCGCCTTCTTCCTCGTCAGCGCGGCGGGCATGGTGCAGACATGGGTGGTGTCGGTCGCAATGCTGCGCTGGATATTGCCTGCGATCCATTTTTCCGGCCCACGAGAGGCAGTGGCCCATGCGATTGCCATCTGCGTGCCGATCGTGACCTCCTATTTCGGTCATAAATGGCTTACTTTTCGCCGGTAAATACGGCCCAAATCGATCCGGGAAGCAACGCTTCCTTTTCTTTTCCGGTCTATGACCCTCAAAAGAGTGCGCAACTTGATCTCTTCCGTTCGAACAGGCATGCAAAGAACCGGTTGTGCGAGCATTTGCGGGAAACAGGGGTAACGGGCTGATGTCCGACAACACGGCATCTCTATCCGACGGCGGGCCGAAGGTCCGCATGCCCGGCTGGCTGGACTGGCTGTTGGGAGAAAGCGGCCTGATGGCGGGTCGCGAGCGCAAGCTGTTGCTGCTTGTATGCGGCCTTGCCTATCTGGCGCAGAGCCTCATTGTCTGGGGCTGGCCCGCGCTGGACGGCTTTCCCGCGATCGAGCGCTGGCTCGATCCGGCTTTCCTGCGCGCGGATTTCTACACCAACACCACCGAGGGCTTTGGCGTCGACACATGGCAGGCGGTGCTGTTCGGCTCGATCCAGCGATGGACCGGCATGCATTATACGGTGCAGCTCGCGCTGCTGGCGGTGTTGCGCCATCTGTTCTGGCCGCTGGTGCTTTACCGCTTTTTCCATGCGGTGACGAAGGATGAGACGGCGGCGCTGGCAGGCGTTGTGCTCGGTGTCCTTGCCGATTTCGCGCTGCCCAAGACGCTGGGCTGGAGCTGGGTGTGGGGCGATGGCTGCCCCGCGATGATGGCGGTGTTCACGATGACGCTGGCGTGGACGGAGATGCTGAAGCACCGCGCATGGCTGGGGTTTATCCTGCTGGGCGCGGCGACCATCATGCAGCCGCTGGTCGGTGTGCATGGCGGGATCATGGCGGGCGCGATATTCCTGTTCGCCTATTCCGCGCAGGAAAAGCTGGGCGCGCTTAAAAGCCCGCTGAACTATGCCGGCGTGCTGATTTTTCTGGCGATTTTCTTGTGGCAATATCTGGCGCTCTCGCCGCCTGCCGCAGAGCGGATGCCATTGACCGATTATGTTCATACCCTCGTCTATGAGCGGCATCCCGGCGATTTCCTTGTGAGCCGCACCTCGTTGCGCGACTGGCTGGCGTTTGCGCTGGGCACCGGGGGGATAGCGATCATGGCCGCGCAGATCTGGCCCCGGCTCGCGGGGCGGACCTTCGTCGCGGGCGCGCTGGCGATCTATGCGCTGATCTGCGTGGCGGGCTATGTGTTCGTCGAGATTATGCCGGTGCGTCTGGTGGTGGACCTCATTCCCTTCCGCACGGTTTCGATGGGCGCGCCGCTGTTGCTGCTCATCGCTGGCGCCCATTGCGCGATGATGATGCGGGCAGGCCGTTGGCTGGTCGTGGCGATGATCGTGGCGGCGTTTGTCCTTGCAGGGCCATATGCCAGCCATTTCGGCTTTCCGCTCGCCGGGGCATCGGCGCTGTTGCTGCTGGCTGCGGTGGTTGGCGCGACAGGCGTGAAAGGGGAAAGCGCAGTCGATCATGGCGCGAGGATAGCGCCGGTCTGGCGTCTCGCCATCGTCGCGCTGATCGTCATGGCGATCCCGATCGGGCTGGCGCGCGCCGAGTTCATGCGTATACCCGACCAGTCGAACCAGCATCCGGTTTATGGCTGGGCGGCGAAGAATACGCCGGTCGAGGCGCGCTTCCTCGTCGAGCAGAATTCGTCCGACGGGCGCTATGGCGCGGCGATCTCGCCCCAGCTCATGCGGCTCGTGGGGCGCAGGGCGGTGGTTGCCTCGCGCGATTATCCCTTCCGCGACACGGCCGCTTCCTATTGGCTGAGGACGTGGGTCGTGGCGCTCGATCATGGCCGGGCGGACAGGGTGGAGAAGGCTTCGGCGCAGGCGCTGGCGGCAATCTGCCAGACCCTGCCCTATGATTATGTCGTGCGTCGCCACCCGCTGCCAGAAGGCATCCTGCCCGAAGTAAAGGCGTTTGGCCCCGCAAAGGGCATCGACCGGCTTCATGTCTACAAGGTGTGCGGATGACCATGCGGCTGTCTCTCGTCATCCCCTGCTATAATGAGGCGGCCTCGCTGCCCCAGCTTGTGGCGCGCTGTGTCGATGTCGTCGCGGCAGAGTCGGAGTGCGAGATCGTTCTCGTCGACAATGGATCGACCGACGACAGCCCCGAAGTGTTCGCGCGGGAGCTGGCTGGAAAATATCGCATCCGCTGCGTCCGGGTTCCAGTCAATCAGGGCTATGGCCACGGCATATTGGAGGGGCTGCGCGCCTGCGAGGGCGATATTCTCGCATGGACCCATGCCGATCTTCAGACCGACCCGATCGACGCGCTGACCGGCTTCGCATTGTTCGGGCAGAGCGATGATCCGCAGCGCCTGTTCGTGAAAGGCAGGCGCTATGGGCGGCCCTTCGCGGATGTGCTGTTCACCTTCGGCATGTCGGTGTTCGAGACGCTGTGGATGGGCCACGCGATGGCGGACATCAACGCGCAGCCGACGATGTTTCCCCGCGCCTTTTTTGAAAGCTGGCAGGAGCCGCCCAAGGATTTCGCGCTCGATCTTTTCGCCTATGCGCAGGCGAAGGCGGCGGGGCTTGAGGTGCAGCGCTTCCCGGTATTGTTCGCCCCGCGCCAGCACGGCAGCTCGCACTGGAACGTCAACTGGCAGGCGAAGGTGAAGTTCATCCGCCGCACGCTCGATTTCAGCATAAGGCTGCGCCGCGAGATCGCCGCGCGCAAAAAGGCGGGTGCCTGATGGAAATCATCGCCCACCGCCGCAACAGGATAAGCGATCTGGCCGCGACGCCGGAGCATTTCGGCATCGAGGTCGATATTCGCAGCAAAGGCGCGGACCTCATCATTCATCATGATCCCTTTGCCGATGGCGACATGTTCGAGGACTGGCTCGGCCATTACCGCCACGGAACGCTGATCCTCAATGTGAAGGAAGAGGGGCTGGAGGACCGGCTGATCGCGCTGATGGCCGCACGGGGCATAGAGCGCTATTTCTTTCTCGATCAATCCTTTCCGTTTCTTGTGCGCACATCGGGTAGGGGTGAACGGCGCTGCGCGGTGCGCGTTTCGGAATATGAGGCGATCGACACGGCGCTGGCGCTCGCGGGCAAGATTGACTGGGTGTGGGTCGATTGCTTCACCCGATTCCCGCTCGATGCGGGTTCCGCCGCGCGGCTGACCGACGCGGGCTTCCGGCTGTGCCTCGTCTCGCCCGAATTGCAGGGGCGGGACGCTGAGGCCGAAATCCCGGCGATGCGCGCCCTGCTGGCGCGGGAAGGCATAGCCGCCGATGCGGTCTGCACCAAGCGGCCGGAGCTTTGGGCATGAGCGCCGGTATGATGAAATATCGTCCGTTTCTGCGCCTTGGCCCGCTGGTGCTGCTGGCGGGGCTGATCCCGCGTTTGGCGCTGGCGGCGATCGCACTGCCGCGCACGCATGAAACATGGTTCGTGCCGTTTCTGGGCGCGCATGCCGCCAACCCCATAGACCCATGGACCAGCTTTCTGGCGGGCGGGGGCGACCCGGCGGCTTTTCCCTATGGTTTCCTCTTCCTGCTGGCGTTCAAGCCCGCGACATGGCTGGGCGGCCTCATCGGCGGCGTCTATGGCGCGCATATCGGCCTTGCGCTTTCCGTGCTGTTCTGGGAGCTGGTGCTGGTCGCGGCGATCGGCCTGATCGACAGCGGCAGGCGCGGCGCGTTGGCCGCGAAAGTCTATTGGCTCTCGCCGATCCCGATCTATGTCGGCTATTGGCATGGGCAGCTCGATGTCTTTCCGGCGGCGGTGATGGCGCTCGGCTTTTGTGCGCTGCTGCATGAAAAATGGCGACCATCGGGCCTGCTCTTCGGCGGCGCGGCGGCGGCGAAGCTCAGCATGGCGCTGTGCCTGCCGTTCGTGGCGCTCTATCTGTTCGGGCGCAAGCGCTTGCAGCCCTATGCGCGGCGGGTGGCGCTCTATCCGGTTCTGGTGATGGCGCTGCTGATCCTGCCTTTTGCCGCCTTCCCCGGGTTTCGCGCCATGGTGCTGGGTACGCCGGAAATGCAGAAGATATTCGCCGCCGTGGTGCCGATCACGCCGGAGCTGGATGTCTATCTGCTGCCCCTCGTCCTGCTCGCGCTTTTCTATTGGGCGTGGCGCATCAGGCGGCTCAATTTCGAGATGCTCTGGACGTTCAGCGCGCTCGCCTTTCTGGCGCTTTACCTGCTGACTACGGCGTCGCCCGGCTGGGCGATGTGGCTGATGCCCTTCATCGCGCTGCATGTCGGGCGCGGCGGGCTGATGCACAAGGCGGTATATTGGGCGTTCACCGGCGCCTATGTGACAATGCACCTGATCCAGTCCACGGGCGCTGCGATAGTGAGTGGCCCGGACCTGACTGCACCGCTGGCTGAACTATGGCCCTTTCTGGGCGGACGGGCGTTCACCATCCTCGAAACAGTGCTGCTCTCGGCGGGCATCGCGCTGGCGATGCAGATGGTCTTTTCGAGCATCCTCTATCTGCCCTTTCACCGCGCCAGCCGCCAGCCTTTCGCCGTGGGCGTCGCGGGCGACAGCGGCGCGGGCAAGGATACGCTCGTCGATGCGTTGCAGGATCTGTTCGGCGCGAGCGCTACCAGCCGCCTTTCGGGCGATGATTATCATCTGTGGGACCGGCAGAATCCGATGTGGCGCGCGGTGACGCATCTTCACCCCAAGGCGAACGATCTGGAAGATTTTGACCGCAACGTGCTCGCCCTGATGGACGGGCACGCCGCGCGCATCCGTCATTATGACCATGGCAGCGGCCGGTCCGGCCTCGTGACCCATGTTCCGCCCAGCGAGATGGTGCTGGTTTCGGGGCTGCATGCGCTGTGGTCGCCGGCGCTGGTGGCGCGCTATGACCTGCGCATCTTCATGGATATGGACGAGGAGTTGCGCCGCTTCGTGAAGCTGCGCCGCGATGTGATCGTGCGTGGTTATCCGCCGCAAAAGGTGCTCAGCAGCATCGAGCGCCGCGCCTCCGACCGCGACCGCTTCATCATGCCGCAGGCCGAGCACGCCGACATCCTGTTCCGGCTGGAGCCGCGCCATCCTTCCGCCATTGCCGACACGCGCCAGCCGCTCAACACCGGATCGCTCAGGCTCGTGCTAACATTGGGGCGCGGCATGAATTTCAGCGAACCGGCGCGGCTGCTCATCGCGCTGTGCGGCGTGTATGTGACCGAGGCACCTCTGGCCGATGGCCGCCTTCAGGTGCTGATCGATGGCGAACCCACCGCCGCCGACATTGCTTCGGTCGCGCGCCGCCTAGTTCCGGGCATGAACGAATTTCTCGCGGTGGAACCGCAATGGCAGGAGGGTATGACAGGCATCATGCAACTCGTCGTCCTATACGAACTTGACAATGTTCGTCGCAAGCGGGCTTTGGGCCTATGATTATCGTCCGGCCCGAAGCCTTTTCCCGCCGTCCTAGCTGCGTATTGCTCGATTTCGACAACACGCTCTATCCCTATGCGCCCTGCAACGAGGCGGGGATGAAGGCCGCGCGCGAGCTGGCGCAACGGTTGCTCAACATCGCGCCCGCCGATTTCGACCAGTGCTTCCGTGATGCGCGTACCGAGCTGAAGGACCGGCTTGGTGCTTCTGCCTCGTCGCACAGTCGCTTGCTCTATTTCCAGCGGACGATCGAGCGCGCGGGCTTCACGAGCCAGCCCGCTGTCGCGCTCCAGATCGAGCAGGCCTTCTGGCGCACCTATATGGATGCGATCGCGCTGTTCCCCGGCGCGCTCGATTTCCTGCATGACCTGCGCATAGCCGGGGTGCCGGTGGTGATCGTAACCGATCTGACGGCGCAAATCCAGATGCGCAAGATTGTGCTGCTGGGGCTGGACCGGGTGGTCGACTGGGTCGTGACTTCGGAGGAAAGCGGCGCGGACAAGCCCGATCCGCGCGGGTTCGAACTGGCGCTGGCGAAGTTCGGCGGCGTCGAGGGCGATGTCTGGTCCATCGGTGATAGCATCCGCTGCGATCTTGAAGGTGCGCGCAAGGCGGTGGGCGCGAGCACGCTGCACAAGGTGGAGGGCAAGCCCGCCAAGCCCGCCGACGCCGAATATATTGACGCGGTGTTCGCCGATTTCGCTGACCTGCGGCGGATGTTCGCGGCGCTGGAGGCCTGATGTGAGTGCGTCCACTCCGCCCGAACTGGCCGAACTGGCGGATGTTTCCGCCCGCATCGGCGCGGACCCGCTATTGGTGCAGGGGCCGGGCGGCAACAGCTCGCTCAAGCTGGGCGATGCGCTGTGGGTGAAGGCGTCGGGCGTATGGCTCGCGCAGGCGCAGGAGCGGCCCATCTTCGCGGGGCTTTCGATGCACAGGCTCCGGCAACTGGTGGCGGGAGGGGAAACGGAGAATTTCGGCGCGGCGCGTCTGGCCGAGAGCGACCCGTCGCTGCGCCCGTCGATCGAGACGATGCTGCATGCGCTGATGCCGCACCGGGCAGTGCTTCATGCCCATGCGGTCAACAGCATGACGCTCTCGGTGCTGGCCGATGGCGCGGCACGGGCGCGGAACATGCTGTGGGACGTGAACTGGGCATGGGTGCCCTATGCCCGTCCGGGCGCTCCGCTCGCTGCTGGGGTGAAGCATGCTTTGGATGGCACGGCTGTAGCCGATGTGCTTATCCTGCAAAACCATGGCGTCGTTGTCGTCGCTGACAGCCCGAAAGATGCCGAGGCGCTGTTGCGCAAGGTCGAGCGGCGGCTTGAATGGCCGCTGCGCGAAACGCCCAAGGGTAAAATTATCGAAGGCAGCGCACGCTATGAGGCGTTGCCGAAGCTGGCGGCGCTGGCGCATGACGCGGAGCTGCTCGATGCCGTCAGTCGCGCGGCGCTGTTCCCCGATCAGGCGGTGTTTCTGGGCGGCGCCGTGCCGGTCATCGGCCCTAGCGAGGGGATAGAGGCGGCCGCCGAGCGGGTGCGCGAAGCGACGGGGGTTGCGCCCGCGCTGATGCTCGCACCCAGGGTCGGCGCCTTTGCCTCGCGGGAACGGACTCCGTCCGCCGACGCGCTCATCGCCGGGCTGTTCGAGGTCGCGCGGCGTCTGCCCGCCGGGTCGCCGGTCAACGGGCTTGGGCAGGAGGCGGTTGCCGCGTTGCTGGGCTGGGAAGCCGAAGCCTATCGCATCCGCCTTGCCGCGGGGAAAGCCGATTGATGTCCAAAATACAGATCGTCATCCCGATGTCCGGCTTTGGCGAGCGCTTTCGCCGCGCGGGCTATACCGTGCCCAAGCCGCTGATCCCGGTCGATGGCAAGCCGATCATCGGTCATGTGATCGACATGTTTCCGGGCGAGACGGATTTCCTCTTCATCTGCAATCGCGAGCATCTGGAGGAACCGGCCTATGAAATGGCGGAGATCCTTAACCGGCATTGCCCCACCGGGCGCATCTTCGCGATAGATCCGCATCGCGAGGGGCCGGTAGGCGCGGTGCGACAGGCGCGCGATCTGATCGACCCGGACCGGCCGGTCTATGTCAATTATTGCGACTTCACCTGCTATTGGCAGTGGGAGGATTTCAAGCGCTTCACCGATGAAACGCAGTGCGACGGCGCGGTGCCCGCCTATCGCGGATTTCATCCGCACAGCCTGCATGAAAACAACTATGCCTTCATCCGCGAGGAAGGCGGCTGGCTTTCGGACATACAGGAAAAGCAGCCCTGGACCGACGATCGCATGTCCGAATATGCATCGAGCGGCGGCTATTATTTCGCCAGCGGCGCGCTGTGCCTTTCGCTGTTCGACGAGGTGATCGAGCGCGATCTCTCGGTCGGCGGCGAATATTATGTCAGCCTTGCCTACAAGGCGCTGGCGCAGCGGGCGGGCAGGATAGCGGTCTATGAATTGCAGCATTTCATGCAATGGGGCACGCCGCAGGATCTGGCCGAATATCTCGGCTGGTCGTCGGTGTTTCGCCGCCTCGCTTTCGACGAGAGCCGCCGCGCGCGCCAATCGGGCACGGTGCTGGTGCCGATGGCGGGCTATGGCAAGCGCTTCGCCGATGCGGGCTATGAGCTGCCCAAGGCGCTGCTGCCCGTTTCGGGGCGGCCGATGGTGATACAGGCGACCCGCGACCTGCCCGATGCGCCTGCGACCCGCTTCGTGATGCGGCGCGACCTTGACATGCTCGACGAGCTGCTGGTGCGGCTGCGTTCGTCCTTCGTGGGCGTTTCCACGCTGCTGCTCGACGAAGGTACGGAAGGGCAGGCGATCACCTGTCGTCTCGGCATGGCAGA
>CAYOZY010000037.1:9668-16877 GCA_964408525.1 uncultured Sphingobium sp.
GCCTGCGACAATGCGATGATCTACGATGTGCAGAAGTTCGAGGCGGCAATGGCGCACGATGGGCCGGATGTGCTGGTGTGGATCGTGCGCGGCCATGCGGACGGCAAGCTCAGGCCGAAGAATTTCGGCTGGGTCGACGCGGACGGCGAAGGCCGGGTGACGGGCGTGCGCGTCAAGCAGGAGCCGGAAGACCCCGCCAGCGCCCCGATGATTGTCGGTGCCTTCACCTTTCGCCGCGCGGGCGATTTCGACCGGGCCTGTCAGGCGCTTATCGATCGTAACGGCCGGGTGAACGGGGAGTTCTACGTCGACAGCCTGATCGAGGACGCGGTCGCGCTGGGCCTAGATTGCCGGATTTTCGAGATAGACCATTATCTCGGCTGGGGCACGCCTAATGACCTGAAAACCTTCGAATATTGGCAGTCCTGCTTCCACAAATGGGGCAGCCACCCTTATCGGCTGGAGCGGGACAGGCGGGTGCCCTCGGCCAAGGTGGCGGAGCTGGCCGCGCTCTATGCCGACATTCCCTCGCCCCGCCCCGCCGGCGTTGAGCCAGTGTCCGCGCCGGTGCTCGCGCGGCCCGCCCCCCGAACGTTCCGCTGGCCATGGGGGACAACGGCGAAAAAATAGCGGCAATTTCTGAAATCAGTGGGTTCGGGCCCTATGCGAAGAGCCGACCTGATGGCTCATGCGGAAAGGCAGGCGTTCAGCCCCGCCCTGTAATCCCGATAGGCAGGTCGCCAGCCGAGCAGGCGCCTGGCGCGACCATTGGCGACGCGACGGTTCTCGCGATAGAAGGCGAGTGCCTGATCGGAGAGAGCAGCTTCCTCCATGGTCTGGAGCGGTAGCGGGGGCAGGCCCAGCAGGACGCATGCATGTTCGATCACGGCGTTCTGGGAACAGGGCATGTCATCGACGATGTTGAAAGCGCCCGGCGGCGCATCGAAACTGGCGATGATGGCCGAAACGATATCGTCGACATGGATGCGGCTGAACACCTGACCGGGCAGGTCGATGCGATGCGCGCGGCCTTCGCGAACCCGGTCGAGCGCGCTTCGCCCCGGCCCATATATTCCCGGCAAGCGGAAGACGCGCATGTCCGGGCGCAACGCCTGCCATGCCAGATCGGCGCTGGCGCGCGACGTTCTGCGCCCTGCGCCTATGGGCGCACTCTCATCGACCCATGCTCCGCCTGTGTCGCCATAGACACCGGTTGAGGAAAGATAGCCGGTCCATTGCGCGGAGGCCGCGGCGATGTCGGCTCCGTAGCGCGAAAGCACGGGGTCGGTCCCGGACCGATCCGGCGGCACGGAGGACAGGATATGCGATGCGCGCAGTATCGCCGCACGCACGGCCTTCTCGTCATCGAAGGCCAGCATGTCCGCGCCCGCCGCCTCGCGCCTTACGCCGGTCACGGTCCACCCGCGTGCGCCCAGCGCTTGCGCCAACCGCGCGCCGGTATAGCCCATTCCAAGGATCAGCATGTTTCCGGTCATGCTCCCTTAAAATAGCCCCTTGTCCCAATGGCAAGACGATTGTGCGAGAGGAGCGCCGTGCGTAGAAGCGGAAGATGCTCGATATTCAGACAACCTCGCCCGATTCCCCTGCCTTTCCTGCCGTCATCCGCAGGGAGGAGTATCTGCCGCCCGATTGGCTGGTGCCTGAAGTCGCGCTCGATTTCCGCCTCGATGCGCAGCGGACGGAGGTTTCCGCGCGGCTGACCGTCGTGCGCAATGGCGAGCATGACCGGCCCTTGAAGCTGGATGGAGAAAGCCTTGAACTGCTCGCCTTTTCGGTGGATGGCGCGGAGTTTCCGAAAGAGCGATGGCCGCAGGGCGATGCGCCGCTCGTCATTCCGCTTTCCGGGGGAAGCCATGTCATCGAGACGCGGGTGGCGATTTCGCCTGCCGCCAACAGCCAGCTCATGGGGCTATATGCCAGCGGCGGCCTGCTCTGCACCCAGTGCGAGGCGGAAGGCTTTCGCCGGATTACCTATTTCCCCGACAGGCCGGATATTCTCTCGCGATATTGCGTGCGGATGGAAGCGGACAAGGCGCTTTATCCCGTGCTGCTCGCCAATGGCGACCCTGTGGATGGCGGCGACAGCGAAGGCGAGCGCCACTGGGCGCAGTGGAGCGACCCGTTTCCCAAGCCTTGTTACCTGTTCGCCCTTGTCGCGGGCGATCTGGCCTGCAACGCCGACAGCTTCACGACCATGAGCGGGCGCGAGGTGAAACTCGGCATCTGGGTGCGCGAGGAAGATCTGCTGCGCACAGGCCATGCGATGACCGCGCTCAAAAATTCCATGGCGTGGGACGAGCGGGTCTATGGCCGCGAATATGATCTCGATGTGTTCAACATAGTCGCCGTCGCCGACTTCAACTTCGGTGCCATGGAGAACAAGGGGCTGAACATCTTTAACAGCCGCTATATCCTCGTCGACCCGGAAACCGCGACCGACTTTGATTATGACGCGGTAGAGGGCGTGGTCGCGCATGAATATTTCCACAACTGGACAGGCAACCGCATAACCTGTCGCGACTGGTTCCAGCTCAGTCTGAAGGAAGGGCTGACCGTCTATCGCGACCAGTGCTTTTCCGCCGACATGGGCAGCCCCGCCGTGAAACGGATCGAAGATGTCCGCACCTTGCGCGCCGCCCAGTTTCCGGAGGATGCGGGGCCGCTCGCGCATCCGGTTCGGCCTGAATCCTATATGGAAATCAGCAACTTCTATACCGCGACCATCTATAACAAGGGCGCCGAAGTCATTCGCATGATGGCGACGATGCTGGGGCCGGATCGCTATCGCAAGGGCACGGACCTCTATTTCGGGCGCCATGACGGGCAAGCCGTGACCTGCGAGGATTTCGTCGCCGCGATGGAGGCGGGCGGCGAGATCGACCTCTCCCAGTTCCGCCTCTGGTATAGTCAGGCGGGAACCCCGCGCGTCGTGGCGACGCTCACTCATGATGCCGCTTCGCGCAGCGCCACCCTTTCTCTCACCCAGACCATTCCCGATACGCCGGGGCAGAGTGGCAAGCGGCCGATGGTAGTGCCGCTGCGCACCGCCCTGTTCGACCGGCAATCGGGCGAACGGCAGGATGAGCGCCTGCTGATGCTGACTCAGGCGAAACAGAGCTTCCGCTTCGAGGGCGTCAACAGCCCACCGGTGCTTTCCATCAATCGCGGTTTTTCAGCCCCGGTGGTTGTGGATGTGAAGCGGGAGGCGGATGAGCTGGCATTTCTATCCGCGCATGATGACGACCCCTTCGGACGCTATGAGGCGATGCAACAGCTCATGGTCGCTGCGTTGACCGGCGCGGTCGCGACGGGGAGCACGGACAGCGCTCCCGTCATCGAGGCGGTGCGCAATGCGGCGACCAATCCGGCGCTCGATGCCGCCTTCATCGCCGAAACGATCCGCCTGCCGAGCGAGGCCTATATTGGCGACCAGATGCTTGTGGTGGACCCGGAAGCGATCCATCGTGCGCGCGAGGAGCTACAGGCGGCCATCGGCGTCGCGCTGGAGCCGCTCTGGCGCACTCTTCACGAACAGATGCACCGCACGGAATTCTCGCTCTCACCGCAGGACAAGGGCGCGCGCAAGCTGCGCAATGTTGCGCTCAGCTATCTGGTGGCCAGCGGCGCGGACGGTGCCCATGCGCTCGCCTTTGCCCAGTTCGATCGCGCCCACAACATGACCGAGCGGCAGGGATCGCTCGCCGTTCTGGCCAATGGGACAAGCGATGAGCGGACGACGGCGCTCGACACCTTCTATTATCGCTATTGCGGCAACGCGCTGGTGCTCGACAAATGGTTCCAGACGCAGGCGCTTGCTTTCCATCCCGATACGGTCGGGATCGTGTCGGCTCTGGCGGGGCACAAGGATTTTACCCTGACCAATCCGAACCGGGTGCGCGCGCTATACGGCGCTTTCGGCGCGAACCAGTGGGCGTTTCACAGCGGCAAGGGGGAGGGCTATCGCCTGCTGGCCGATGCGGTTATCGCGCTCGATCCGATCAACCCCCAGACAGCCGCGCGGATCGTAACGCCGCTCGGGCGCTGGAAACGCTTCAATGCGGAGCGCGGTGCTTTGATGCGCGCCGAGCTGGAGCGGATCGCCGCGCAGTCGTCGCTTTCGAAAGACGTGACCGAGCAGGTGAGCAAGAGCCTGACGGGGTAGGGTGGAACAGCTGCCGGCAAAGCTGTCGGCAGCTTGATCAGTTCCCTTTCACCCATTCCGTCACTTGCGCGGCGACCTTGTTCGCGGCCTCGTTTATCGGCCCAGCAACCTTTTTCGCCTTGATGTCGTCCACGGGCACGCGCGCGGAGAAGCGCTGTCGCACGACCGTACCCGCATTGCCGCCGGTGCCCATCACCGCATCGAAGGTAACGACCGCCTCGCGGGTTTTCGCGTCGATGCCGAAATCTACCAGTTCGCCGGTCAGCCGCCTTCCGGGCAACGCCGCATATTGCTCGGCGCTGACGACGAAAATGCTGCCGTCCGCCGCGATGGTTTCGGACAGAAGCCGCTGGAACATCGCGCGCGGGGCTTCGGTCCACTGCGCGTCCTTCACATAGGCGACGGTTGTGGGGTCTACCCGCACCGGGATGCGCACCGTCGCCAGCGTGCGCGGCACTTCCGGCGCCATCACCGTGAGCGCGGGCAGGCCTTCGCTGCGGATCACCTGTCCGGCGGGCAGCGGATGGTCCGCGGAGATGGTCAGCAGTTGCGGCGGCGGCTTGGCCCCGAAGCTGACGCAGGCAGAGAGCATCAGCCCGACCGCGCCAAGCGCAAGGAGCGAACAAAGCAGGGGTTGGCGCATCGTCAATTCCTCAATTCCTGTAATCGGGCAGCGGCGGATCGCCCAGCAGCGCGCCCGCCCCCTGATGATCGAGCTTTTCCGAAATGGCGCGCAGGGCTTTGCTCATCTCGCGCAGGTCGCGCACCAGCAGGTTCACCTCCGGCACGGTATCGCGCGAGAGGGTCTGCATGCCCGGTCGCGCGTCGGCAAGGGTCTTGTCCAGCGTGTCGAGGCTGCGGCTCGCGGATTGCAGCGTGGCGCGCAGATCCTTGAGCAGGGGCTTGCCCTGTTCGTCCATCATGCTGTTGGTTGTGCCAACCAGCTTGCTGATTTCCTCCGCCGCGACGCCGACCTTCTGCAATGTCGTGCGCGTCTCGGTTATGGCGGCGGCCATGTCCGGGCTGCGCGCGGCGAGGGCGCCGGTCACGGTGTCGAGATTGGTCAATATCCCGGTGATGCTCTTCTGGTTCTTGTCGTTGAGCAGCTCGGTCAGCCGTTCGGTCAGGGTCGAGAGGCGCTCGATAAGCTGTGGCGCATTGTTGAGCAGTTCACCGAGCGCGCCGGGCTTGGTCGGGATCACCGGCACGCCATCCGGGCAGGCGCTTCTGGCATTTTGTTCGGGACAGGTGATGGGCGGCGCGCCTTTCACCGCGCCATCGAGCTGGATTTCCGAGACGCCGGTGAAGCCTACGCCCTGAATCGTCGCGACCGTGCCTTCGAGGATCGGCGTGTCGGATTTGAGCGCGATGCGCACGCGCACGAAATTCGGGTCGCGCTTCCACAGTTCGATTTCCTTGACCTGCCCGGAAGGGACGCCGGCAAAGGTGACGGACGACCCTTTGGCGAGGCCATTGACCGATTGCTTGAAATAGATGTCATACAGCGCGTCCTGCCCGCTGGAAATGCGCGAGAACCAGAAGGCGGCGATCATCACCGCCAGCAGCAGGGCCAGCACGACGCTTCCCACCAGCACATGATTGGACCGCGTTTCCATCTATCTCCCGTCCTTTCCGGCCGCCGAAGTCGCCGCCCGCCCACGCGGGCCGTTGAAATATTCCTGTATCCACGGATGCTCGGTGGCCAGCAATTCCTCGATCGTCCCTACAGCGATTACCCGCTTGTCGGCAAGGACGGCAACCCGGTCGCATATTGCATAGAGCGTATCGAGATCATGCGTGATGAGGAAGATGGTGAGGCCGAGAGTCTGCTGGAGCTGGCGCGTCTGTTCGTCGAAGGCGGCTGCGCCGATGGGGTCCAGCCCCGCCGTCGGTTCATCGAGAAAGAGCAGGTCGGGATCTATCGCCAGCGCGCGGGCGAGGCCGGCGCGCTTCTTCATGCCGCCCGAAAGCTCGGACGGGAATTTGGGACCGGCTGAGGCGGGCAGGCCGACCATGCGGATCTTGTAGGCGGCGATCTCGCCGCGCAGCTCCGGGCTGAGCTGCGGATAGAATTCGCGCAACGGCACCTCGATATTTTCCACGACGGTCAGCGTCGAGAAGAGCGCGCCGCCCTGAAACAGCACACCCCAGCGCTTGCGCAGCGCCAGCACATCCTCATCCTCCCGGTCGATCGTGGATTCGCCGAACACCGTGATTTCGCCCTTGTCCGGCTCCTGCAACCCGATGATCGCGCGCATCAGCACCGACTTGCCGGTGCCCGACCCGCCGACAACGCCCAATATCTCGCCGCGGCGCACATCGAGGTCCAGCCCCTCATGCACCACATGCTCGCCGAAGCTGGTTTGCAATCCGCGCACGCGCACGGCGATGTCCCGGTCTTCCTCCTCGCTCATGTCCAGCCGACCCATGTAAAGAGCACGGCGAACAGCGCGTCGAGCACGATGACCATGAAGATCGCCTGCACCACGGCGGCGGTGGTGCGCATGCCGACCTCTTCGGCGTTGGCGCGGACCTGCAAGCCCTGATAGCAGCCGGTCATGCCGATGATGAGGCCGAACACCGGCGCCTTGACAAGGCCGATCCACAGGTCTGTGATTGGCACCACCTCGCGCAACCGCTGCACGAAAGTGACGGGCGGGATATCGAGCGAGATGGCGCACAGGAAGCCGCCGCCGATGATCGCGATGATCGAGGAATAGAAGCCGAGCAGCGGCATCATCGCCACCGCCGCCATGATGCGCGGCATGATGAGCGCTTCCATGGGAGAAACCCCGATGGTTCGCATTGCGTCGATTTCTTCGGTGAGCTTCATCGTGCCGATCTGCGCGGCAAAGGCAGAGCCGGATCGGCCCGCGACCATGATCGCGGTCATCAGCACGCCTAACTCGCGGAAGGTGAGGCGGCCGACGAGGTTGACGGTGAGCACCTCCATGCCGAATTGCCGGAGCTGCACCGCGCCTTGCTGCGCGATGACGATGCCGATGAGAAAGCTCATCAGGCCGATG
>CAYOZY010000038.1:0-7282 GCA_964408525.1 uncultured Sphingobium sp.
GATCATCGTGCTGACCAGCAATCTCGGGAGCCAATTCATCGCCAATCTGGGCGAGGACGAGGATATCGAGAGGGTCGAGCCGCAGGTGATGGAGATCGTCCGCGCCCATTTCCGCCCGGAGTTCCTCAACCGCCTCGACGAAATCATCCTGTTCCACCGACTTGGCGCGGAGCATATGGCGCCCATCGTCGACATTCAGGTAGGTCGCGTCGCGAAGCTGCTGAAGGACCGCAAGGTGACGCTGGAGCTTTCCGATGGCGCGCGGAGCTGGCTGGGACGCGTCGGCTATGATCCGGTTTACGGTGCGCGGCCCTTGAAGCGCGCGGTGCAGAAATATCTGCAGGACCCGCTCGCCGAAATGATCCTGTCCGGCCAGGTGCCGGACGGATCGACCGTGCGGGTAGGCGAAGGCGATGGCGGGCTGCTGCTGACCGTGAACTGAGCCTCCGTTCCCCGCGCAAATGAAAAGGGCGGCCCCGCAAGGCCGCCCCTCCTTTTTCGACATGATCGCGCGGATCAGAACTTGATCTTGGCGCCCATATAATAGCGGCGACCATAGGGATCATAGGTGTCCGCAGCGGTTTCCGTGCCGGTGATGTAGGAAGCACCATTCTGGTTGATGAGCGGCGGCTTCTTGTCGAACAGATTGTCGACGCCAGCATAGAACTCGATGGAGCGGCCTTCATCCTCGCCGATCGTCCAGCCCAGCTGGATATCGTGATACATGAACGAACCGATGCTGTTGGTCGAGTCTCCCAGCGGGGAGGCGGCGTCCGGTCCCAGCGTGTCCTTGATGCTGCTGAGATAGTTGACCCGCCAGTTGAAGTTGAACGGTCCGGCATCCAGCCCAGTCGAGAAATTCGCCCGGTGCTTGAAGCCCGCGCCCAGGCGGCCATCGCCATCGAGCTGGCCGCGGTTGTTTTCTGTGGGCAGCGAACTCAGCGGCTGAAGCGTCAGCTTGTCGAGATAGGTGTAAACGAGGTTGAAGTTCACCTTGCTTTCCGTGCCGAAGAGCTGGAAGCCCGGTGTCCTGTAGCGCATCGCCACGTCAACGCCGCGGGTTTTGATCGACGCGGCATTTACGGGGAGCGAGTCCACCTGCCAGATGGTGCCCTGAGTTCTGCTGCGCGGATTGCTGCCCGCGCCCTCGCGAACGATGAGGGAGCAGAGCGGTGAGGAGCCCGAAGAGTCCACGCAATCCTGAATGATCGTGTTGCGCGGAATGAGCTGGATCGCGTCCTTTACCTCGATGTCGAAGAAGTCGATCGTCATGCTGAAGTTGCGGAACTTCTGCGGTGTGAACACGACACCAAGCGTAAGTGTCTTGGCCTTTTCTTCGAACAGGTTCGGGTTGCCGCCATCCTTGCCCTCGATGCTCTGGGTGTCAGAGTTGGGATTGTAGGCGAAGCTGCCATTGGCGGCGATTTCGGCAGCAATGCCGGGGATCGTGCGGCAATAGGCATCATTCGCGCCCGTTGACGTTGCGGTTACGCCATCGCAAGGGTCGACAATGCCGGTCGGGAAGTCTTGCGATTGCCCGTCGTAAAGCTCGCCGATATTGGGCGCGCGGGTGGCTTCGGAATAGACGACGCGGAACCGGACGTCCGGGCTGGGCGCATATTCGCCGCCCAGCTTCCAGCTCCATACGCTGCCGACCGTCGAGTAATCGCCGAAGCGTACGGCGCCCGTCAGGCCCAGATACTCCGCGAAAGGCTTGCCGGAGATCAGCGGCACATCCGTTTCGGCATAGGCTTCGAACACATGATATTTGCCGAGCGTGTTGGTGAGCGCGTTGCTCATCGTGTTGCCGAGCTGGGTCTGGAGGTCATAGACCTCGCTGCTCTTTTCGGTACGATGTTCGGCTCCGGCGGCGAGTTTCACATCGCCCGCCGGCAGCGTAAACAGATTGCCGGAAATGTTCGCCGCGAAGATCGACTGGCTTACCTTCGCGTCGTAGGTCGAAAGCTGGCCGTTGTTGGTGATATAGGCGGCAGACGCGGCGGAAACCGAGTTGAAGCCAAAGGGATTGAAGGGAACGCATCCCGCCGCCCGTGCCGCCGCGTCACGGCAGATCACGGTGCCGCCCGGTCCGGCAATGGCGTCGAGCGCATAGAAGTAGCGATCCCGCAATGCGGTTTCGGAAGTCGTGCTTTCCTTCGTCTGGCCGTAATTATAGTAGGCGTCCCACTCCCAGTCGCCCAGGATCTTGCCCTGGAAACCCGCGACGATTCGGTAATAATCGCGATCATTGACGTTGGAACGGTCAAACACGCCGACCATGCGCTTGCGGAAAGCCAGTTCGGTATCACCGCCTGCGATCATGTCGTTGAGGATCGCGGCAGGTATGAACGGGTTGTCCAGCGTCAGACCGGCATAGGAAACGCCGGGCGCCGTTTCAGCGTCCGAGTTGTCGGTCGCCAGCGCCTCCAGACTGCTGCGCGACTTGGACTTGGCGTAGCTGCCCTCGAAGAACACGCCGATCGCGTCGCTGAAGTCATAATGGCCGAGGCCGGTCACCATATAGCGCTCGACCGGCACCGATATATAGCGCTGCGCATTGCGGTTATAGCCATCCACGTTAGTCACGAAGCTGTTCTGGAGGTTGTTGGTCTGGTCATATGTCCAGACATTGTTGGTGGTGAAGAACAGACCCTGCGGCACGAAGCTGCTGCGGAAAGGGACATCGTTGGCGGAAATCTTGCGGTTCCTGGAACGCAGGCCGCCATCCTTGTCATATTGGCCATAGAGCGTGATATTGCCGCGGCCATCGGCGAAATTCTTGCCGATCGATGCCGAGAGAAGGCGGGTCGGCAAATCGCCATATTTGGAGATGCCCGCCTGCGCGCGCGCGGAAATGCCGTCATAATTCTTCTTGAGCGTGAAGTTCACCACGCCTGCCATCGCCTCGGAACCGTAAACGGCGGACGCGCCGCCGGTGATGATCTCGACCTGCTCGATGAGGTCGGTCGGGATGTTGTTGAGGTCAACGGCAGAGCTGCCGCCGATGCCGGCCACAACGCGGCGCCCGTTCATCAGCACGAGCGTCCGGTCCTCGCCGAGGTTGCGCAGGTTAACCGTCGCCTGACCGTTGCCGGCCGTCGCGAAGTTGGAGTTGGTGCGCGATGTGCCGATGCCCACGGCCGGCAACTCGTTGAGAATGTCGGAGATATTGGGCGATCCTTGCTCCTGGATGGAAGCGGCGGACACGACCTGAATCGGCGTGGTGGCCTCCAGCTCCGTCCGCGCGATACGCGATCCCGTAACAATGATCACATTGTTGACGTCTCCGGCTTCCTGGGCCTCCTGAGGTTCGTCCTGCGCATATGCGATGGATGGGGAAACCAGCGCCGCCGCCAGAATGACAGGCGCAACGCCGCAACGCAGCCGAGCTGCAATATCGATTTTCATCACTGTTCCAGTCCCTTGCTCTGGAGGGAGCGGATGGTTCCGCCCCTGTTGATAAGGGATGCAGAGAGTTATGAATTCGACCCGGTCCCCGTTGGTGATACCGGATCGAAAGTGCCCGACAGCGAACTCTCTGCATCACTGTGGGACATTTGATGCCTAAAGTTCAGAAGTGTAAAGTCGCGCGGATGCGCGTCCAACTTTTTGAAACGGCTCTGTTGCCAAAATGCAACGAAGTTGTAAAATCATGTAACATGGCTCACGCGGTTGCGTGACATGACAAATGGTTCAGGGCATCGGTCCTGCCAGCATTGCCGGGTCGATGCGCGCCTCTCGCCATTTCATCCCCCAGTGCAGATGCGCGCCCTTGGCCCTTCCGGTCGCGCCGATTCTTCCAAGCACCTGCCCTTGATGCACGACATCGCCTTCCTTTACCGCGAGGCTGGAACAATGGAGGAAGGCGCTGTTGAGGCCCATGCCATGATCGACGATCAGCAAATAGCCTTCCAGCGTGAACGGCTCCTGCGCGGCGAGCACGACGACACCATCCGCGGGCGCGACGAACGCCTTGCCATTCCCGCCAGCGATGTCTACCCCGCCATGATAGCTGCCCGGTGCGCCGCGATAGATGCGCTGGGCACCGAACTGGCCGGAGATGCGGCCAGTTGCAGGCCAGATGAACGACTTGCGCCAGCCGGTGGATGAGGCGCCCACCGCGCGGGCAGCGGCGATCCGCTCCAGCTCACCCTTGCGGCGCGCGAGAAATTCCGCGCTTGCGAGGCCTGCCGTGGGCGAGGCATCGACATTCTCGATGCGCCAGTTGCCGGGTTTGACCTCGATGTTCCAGCGAGCCGTCGTCGCCTCGCCATGAAAGCTGGCTTCGAGCGTGGCCTGCGTGGGTGCATCGCGGTCGAACGCGATCAGGAAATGCCCGTCCGTGTCGAAGCGGATGGCCTCGCCGTTGAAACTCAGGCTGCTGGCGCCTTCCGGCACGGTGCCGCGCATGACGCCTCCCTGTTGTGCTTCGCCGGAGAGGCCGAACTCCCGGTTTGCCCCTTTCATCACCGCTGGAGTCGCCGTGACCGTGGCGGGGGCAGGGAGCGGGGGTGCCCCGACAGGAGTTTTGGTCGCCGCACAACTCCCCAGCAGCAGCAACGCAGCTCCGCTGGTCAGGGATCGGAACACCGGAAAACCCCTCATGCCCGCATCAGAGCGGCAGGCCCTTTTCCTTGCGATACTTGATCTCGGCCATGGTCGATGCTTCGGCGCTGGCATAGGGTTCCTGCCGCACGATCGACCAGTAGCGCAGGTCGTCGAGCGCGATCTTCTGGCCCGTCACCGCGCAGAGCACATAGTCTCCCGCGCTCAGCATGCGAAAGCTGTAGGGCATATAGTGGAGGCGCGCGGGCTGGTCCTTGCTGCCGGACATCAACATCACTTTTCTTTCCCTTCCTTGTCGCTCGGCCCCGCCGCGAACAGATCCTGCTGCGCGGTGCCCGGTAGCGATGTGCGGTGCGGGCGGCGCGCCGGTTTCGGAGGCGATGATAACCCGTTTGCGCCTCTCATCTCAACCCCGGCTCGAGTAAAAACCTCAACCGCGCCGTCCTGGAATGTAAGCGTCATCACCGGCTCGGCGCGCGCGGCGGCCGCGCTGGTCAACACATGCTCTCCTACGCTGACGAGCGCGAAGCCCTTGGAAAGCGGCCGGCGCGGATCGAGAGAGAGCGCGAGGCGCCATGTTGCATCGAGGCGTTCGCGTCGCTGAGCAATGCCGCGCGTCACCAAATCGGGGCGCAACCGGATAGTGGAAAGCCGCGCATTTTCCCGCTCCATCCGCTGCCGGAGGAGCGCTGGGCGGAGTGCCCCGCCCGCATCGGACAGATGTCGCCACGCCAGCGTCACCCGCTGGCGCAGGCCGCGCCCCAGCCGCTCGCCCAGATCGTCGGCGCGCTGACGCTGCGGTGCCAATAATGTCTCCGGCGTGGGCAGAAGCCGCGCGGTCATCTTCAGGCGCTCGCGGCGCTGGTCCATGCCGCGCCGCGCCGCCCTCGCCCCCCTCAGCCCCAACTCGGTCAGCCCCGCCATCAGTTCGGCGCGCACCGGCACGGCCATCTCGGCGGCGGCGGTGGGAGTGGGCGCGCGTACGTCCGCCGCATAGTCGCACAGCGTCGTGTCCGTCTCGTGCCCGACGGCGGAGATGACCGGGATCGAGCACTCCGCCACGGCGCGCACCACGGCTTCCTCGTTAAATGCCCAGAGATCCTCGATCGAGCCGCCGCCGCGAGCGACGATGACGAGATCGGGGCGCGGGATCGGGCCACCGGGGGCCATCGCCTCGAAACCACGCACCGCCGCCGCGACCTGTGCCGCAGCGCTCTCGCCCTGCACCAGCACCGGCCAGAGCAGCACATGGCTGGGGCAGCGATCCGCTAGCCGATGGAGGATATCGCGGATCACCGCGCCGGTGGGCGATGTCACCACGCCGATGACGCGCGGCAGATAGGGCAGAGGCTTCTTCCGTTCCGCCGCGAACAATCCTTCGGCCGCCAGTTGCTTCTTGAGCTTCTCGAGGAGCTGCATCAGCGCGCCTTCGCCCGCCAGCTCCATCCGCTCGATCACGATCTGATAGGAGGATCGTCCCGGATAGGTGGTGAGCTTGCCGGTGACGACGACCTCGATCCCGTCCTGCGGCGCGAAGCTGATACGGCCCGCGACGCCTTTCCAGATCACGCCGTCAATTCGCGCACTTTCATCCTTCAGCGACAGATAGACATGCCCCGATGCCGCACGCTTGTAGCCCGAAATTTCCCCGCGCAGCCGCACATGGCCGAAGCGATCCTCCACTGTGCGCTTCAATTGCGCCGACAATTCGGAAACGGAAAGCGCGGGTGCGTTGTCCCCGGCCCGTTCCTGCGCTAACAGGCGGCCCGAAGCATCGAAGGCGGCATCATCTTCCGGGGGCATTGCGTTTATGAACATCCTGCTATTGGGGTCTGGCGGCAGAGAACATGCCCTCGCATGGAAGCTGGCGCAATCGTCGAAAGTTGAAATGCTCTATGCCGCACCCGGCAACCCCGGCATAGCCCAGTGCGCGCGGGTCGTCAGCCTTGATGTCGCGGATCACGCCGCCGTTGCCGCTTTCTGCGCCGAGAATAAGGTCGATCTGGTGGTCATCGGCCCGGAGGCGCCCCTGGTCGATGGGCTGGGAGATGCTTTGCGCGCTACCGGATTCGCGGTGTTCGGGCCAAACCAGGCTCCCGCCCAGCTCGAAGGATCGAAGGGCTTCACCAAGGATCTGTGCAAGCGTGCCAACATCCCCACCGCCGCCTATGTCCGCACGAGCTCGCTAGACCAGGCGCGTGCCGAGCTGGCGAAATTCGCCCTGCCGGTGGTCATCAAGGCCGATGGCCTCGCGGCAGGCAAGGGCGTCATCATTGCGGAAACGGCGGGTGAGGCCGACGCCGCGCTGGTAGACATGTTCGGCGGCAGCTTCGGCGCGGCAGGCGCGGAAGTCGTGCTGGAAGAATTCATGACGGGCGAGGAGGCGAGCTTCTTCGCGCTCACCGACGGCTCCGCGATCCTCCCTATGGGAAGCGCGCAGGATCACAAGCGCGTCGGCGATGGCGACATCGGCCCCAACACCGGCGGCATGGGCGCCTATTCGCCCGCGAAGGTGCTGACGCCGGAGCTGGAGGCACAGGTGATGGAGCGCATCATCCGCCCGACGGTCGAGACGCTCGCCGCCGAGGGCATGGCCTATAGCGGGGTGCTCTACGCGGGCCTGATGCTGACGGAGGAAGGCCCGAAGCTGATCGAATATAATGCCCGCTTCGGCGACCCCGAATGTCAGGTGCTGATGGCGCGATTGGAGGGCGAT
>CAYOZY010000038.1:7292-16791 GCA_964408525.1 uncultured Sphingobium sp.
TAAAAACAATTGGTGCTCCGGGTTAAAATCACCCTGCTCGAAAAGGGCGGTCAGGTGCTGCTGATGCGGCTGGAGTGCGATCTGGCCGAGCTGCTCATGGCCGTGGCGCAGGGGCGGCTGGCGGAGCATGGCCCCGCGCCGATGTCCGACACTGCCGCGCTCACCGTGGTGATGGCGGCGAAGGGATACCCCGGCACGCCGGAAAAAGGCGGCGCGATTGGTGGCGTGGATGCCGTCGCCAGCGACACCGTGCAGGTGTTTCACGCGGGCACGGCGATGACAGACGGCGCGCTGGTGGCCACTGGAGGTCGCGTGCTCAATGTCACCGCGCTGGGCGCGAGCATCGCGCAAGCGCAGGAGCGGGCCTATGCCGCGACCGACGCCATCGATTTTCCGAGCGGCTTTTGCAGGCGGGATATCGGGTGGCGGGAGATCGCCCGCGAAGTGCGCGGAGGGGCGGGCGGGAAGTGAAGCGGGAGCGGAGCTGAGAGTTCACCCCTTGACCGGCGTCACCAGCAGCTTGTCGATCTTGCGGCCATCCATGTCGACGATCTCGAACTGCCAGCCCTGATCCTCGAAGCCTTCGCCCACTTCGGGCAGATGCTTCAGTTGCCACAGCGCATGGCCCGCCACTGTTGCATAGTCGCGTTCCCCGGCGAGCGTGATGCCGATGCGCTCGGCGAGCTGGTCCATCGCCATCTGCCCTGAAACGATCAGGCTTCCGTCCGCACGCTCGACACAATCCGGCTCGTCATACAGGTCCGCGTCCGAAGCAAAGCTGCCGGCAATCGCCGAAAGCAGGTCGGACGGGGTAACGATGCCCTCGAAATGGCCATATTCGTCATGCACCATCACCATCGGCACATCCGAACGGCGCAAAACCTCCAGCGCGTCCATGGCATCGACTTGATCGGGCACCACGGCGACAGGACGCATCAGCGCGCGCACATCGATCTTCTCGCGCCGCAGCAGGGCGGACATGATGTCGCGCGCCTGCACCACGCCGATGATTTCCTCGACGCTGCCCTGCCCCACCGGCAGGCGCGTATGCGGCGTTTCGAGCAGGCGGGCGCGCAGGGTGCGGGCATCGGCATCGACATCGATCCAGTCGACATCCGTGCGGGGGGTCATCACCTCGCGCACCGGACGGTCGGCCAGCCGCACCACGCCCGAAATGATCGCGCGTTCGCTTTCCTCGATCACGCCGGACTTGCTGGCTTCGGCGACGATAAGGTGCAGCTCCTCCGCCGTCACATGGGCCTGTGATTCGCGGTTCATACCCAGCGCGCGGAAGATGAGCGCCGATGAACCGTCGAGCAGCCAGACCAGCGGCGCCGTTACCTTCGCAAGCCACAGCATCGGTCGCGCCATGATGATCGCGATCGGTTCTGGCGCGCGCAATGCGAACTGCTTGGGCACCAGTTCGCCCACGATCAGCGAGGCGTAGGTGGTGATGCCGATCACCAGCGCGAAGCCGAGCGCCTCGGTCGTGTCGGCCTCAAGGCCGATCCACACCAGCCGCTGCGCCGTGGGATGACCCAGGCTTGCGCCCGAATAGGCGCCCGCGAGAATACCGATCAGGGTGATGCCGATCTGCACCGTCGAGAGGAATTTTCCGGGGTCTTCGGCCAGACGCAACGCCACGCTCGCGCCGCCCTTGCCCGCCTTCTGCGCGGCTTGCAGCCGGGGGCGGCGGGACGAGACAATCGCCAGTTCGGACATGGCGAACACGCCATTGAGCGCGATAAGGGCGAGGATGACCACCACATCCATCCATGGAAATGGCGTCGAGGCAAAAGTCTGGTCCATGATGTGTCAGCCTTATTGCCGGGAAACTCGCGACAGCACAACAGGCAGATGGCCGCCGTCATCGAAGGAGCTGCGCTCGCCGCCCGATTTTCAAAAGCTTGCCTGTATCCCGTCGATCACGAACTGCACGGCAAGCGCCGCGAGCAACACGCCCAGCAGGCGGGTGATGACCGCCTCGATCTTCTTGCCTACCAGCGCCATCAGCGGCCCCGCCGCCATCAACGAAAGCAGCATCAGCACGAGCGTTGCCGCTACGGCCGCCAGCACGATTACGCGCTCCTGCATGCCGTCCGCCCGCGCCATCAACAGCATGACTGTGGTGATCGACCCCGGCCCCGCGATCATCGGCATCGCCATGGGGAACACCGACACATCCTCTGTCTCTGGCGTGTCGATGATTTTCTGCGCGCGGTCTTCCCGCCGCTGGGTTCGCTTTTCGAAAACCATGTCGAGCGCGATCATGAACAGCATGATGCCGCCCGCGATTCGAAAGCTGTGGAGATCGACCCCCAAAACGCCGAGCAACTGCTTGCCGTAAAGCGCGAAGAGCAACAGGATCGCGGTTGCTATGCCCACTGCGCGCAAGGCCATCGACCGGCGCTGTTCCGCGTTCGCGCCTGTCGTGAGGCTCGCATAAATGGGCGCACATCCCGGCGGGTCGATCACTACAAAAAGCGTGATGAAGGTCGAGATGAAGAGTTCGAGCATGACAAAAGCATTTTCAGCAAAAGTGGGAACCGGCCTTGCGCCCGGAAATGCGCACTTGTTATACTCGCCTATAGCCCTTCGGGCGCCGCGACGCCAGCACGCGCACAGGCGGCGACGAGCGTGTTGCGCAACAACACCGCGATGGTCATCGGCCCAACGCCGCCGGGAACGGGCGTGATCGCGCGGACATGGCTGATCGCTTCGGCGGTAGCGACATCGCCGACGATCCGGCTCTTGCCTTCCTGCTCGGCTGAAACCCGGTTGATGCCGACATCGATCACTACCGCGCCCGGCTTGATCCACTCACCCTTCACCATTTCCGCGCGGCCCACGGCGGCCACCACAATGTCCGCCCGATGGACGACACTGGCGAGATCGCGCGTACGGCTGTGCGCGATCGTCACGGTGCAATTTTCCGCAAGCAAAAGCGCCGCCATCGGCTTGCCGACGATGTTCGACCGGCCAACGACGACCGCCTCCATGCCTGAAAGATCGCCCAGCTCATCCTTCAGCAGCATGACGCAGCCCAGCGGGGTGCAAGGCACCAGCGCCGGCAGGCCGACCGCCAGCCTGCCGCTGTTCACCACATGAAAGCCGTCGACATCCTTGGCAGGGTCGATCGCTGCGATCACCGCCTGCTCGTCTATATGCTTCGGCAGGGGGAGTTGCACGAGGATGCCGTCCACGCGCGGATCGCCGTTCAGCTCTTCGATGAGCTCCAGCAGCTCGTCCTGCCCAATGCTCGCGGGGCGGCGGAACTCGAAGCTTTCCATGCCCGCCTCGACCGTCATTTTGCCCTTGTTGCGGACATAGACCGCGCTCGCCGGATCCTCGCCTACCAGCACCACCGCAAGACCGGGCTTGCGGCCTTGGGCGGAGGCGAAATCCGTTACGCCTTCCGCCACGCGCGCGCGCAACTCCGCCGCAAAGGCCTTGCCGTCTATCAGTTTGCCGATGGTCATTGTCCGTCCAGTCCTTTCTCTATCCGTTCCGCCGCGCCCGCCATGCCGGAAAGCCGCAGCCGCTTCAATCTGCTGATATCGCCCGATTCGAGCGTGATGTCCTTTGCCGCCAGAGACAAATATCTCGCGATGAGCCGGACCAACGCAGCATTGGCCTTCCCCTTTTCCGGCACCGCGCGCACGCTCGCGGCGAGCCATTGCGCACCCTTCTCATCCTGCCAGACCCCGCCCACTCTCTCCTTGGCCGACCTGGGTGTGAGGCGTATCGCGAGGATCAGATCATCGCCGTCGATGCGCGTAAACCCGGCAGCCACCTTTCATATCAGCGAAGAAAAAAGCGGCGGCAATATCGCCTGTTGCAGGATGATGATGATCAGAAGCACCACCATGGGCGAGAGGTCGAGCGAGCCCAAATCAGGCATGATCCTGCGGATCGGGCGATAGAGCGGCTCGGTCAGCCGGTCGAGCGCGATCCAGATCGAACGGACGAAATCATTATGGGTGTTGATGACGTTGAATGCGATCAGCCAGCTCATGATCGCCTGAACGATGATAATCCACCACAGCACATTAAGCAGGATGGAAATGATCTGATACAGAGCGAAGGCCATGCTGTCTCCCTTGGGGTTTGACCCTAATCGACGGTCGGGCAAGCTTTAGCCCAGCGCATCCGTCCGGCACAAGCGTCTAAAGTTGGCACCTATAAGACCAGTCGCCGGTCAGGCCCGCACCAGCGTGCCCGCACCGCGATCCGTGAAGATTTCCAGCATCATCGCATGCGGCACCCGCCCGTCGAGGATAACGGCGGCGTCAACGCCGCCCTCTACTGCGTGAACACAAGTCTCCAGCTTCGGAATCATGCCGCCAGTTATGGTGCCATCACCCTGAAGCTCACGGATGCGCGCGGGGTTGAGGTCGGTCATCAGCTCGCCCGCCTTGTCGAGCACGCCCGGCACATCGGTGAGCAGGAAGAAGCGCGTCGCGCCCAGCGCGGCGGCGATCGCGCCCGCCATGGTGTCGGCGTTGACATTATAGGTGTGCCCGTCCGCGCCGATGCCGACGGGCGCCACCACGGGAATGATGCCGTCGCGTGTCAGGCTGTCGAGGATGCGGCGGTCGACCTTTACCGGATCGCCGACGAAGCCCAGGTCGACATGCCGCTCAATGCCGCTATTGGGGTCCGCTTCGCGCTTTCCGCCAACTTTTTCACACAGCACCAGCCCGCCATCCTTACCGGATATGCCGACGGCGCGACCGCCCGCCTGAGATATCCAGCCGACGATCTCCTTGTTGATGCTGCCCGCGAGCACCATCTCCGCAATCTGCGCGGTTTCGGCATCCGTCACGCGTAGGCCGCCGACGAACTGCGATTCCACGCCCAGACGCTTCAGCATCGCCCCGATCTGCGGCCCGCCGCCATGAACCACAACGACGTTGATGCCTACCGCCTTCATCAGCACGACATCTTCGGCGAAATCGCGCGCGGCTTCCGGGTCGCCCATCGCATGGCCGCCATATTTGACGACGAAGGTGCGCCCCGCATAGCGCTGCATATAGGGCAGCGCCTCGACAAGGGTTTCGGCCTTCGCCAGCAGGGCGGGATCGGGGGCGTATTTGTTGCTCATGGCCGCGCCGTCTAGCCCTTTTTCCGGCCCAAATAAAGTAGTGCTGATCTCAGAAGCTTGGTACAGGCTCCGGGCCGCTATAATCGTAGAAGCCCTTGCCGGTCTTGCGGCCGAGCCAGCCCGCTTCGACCATTTTGGTGAGGATCGGCGCAGGGCGATATTTGGGGTCACCGAAATCTTCCTGAAACACCCGCAGCACGTTCAGCAGCGTATCGAGGCCGATCATGTCCGACAGGGTGAGCGGTCCCATCGGGTGACCGAGGCCTAGCTTCACCCCCAAGTCGATATCGGGAATCGAGGCGAGCCTCTCTCCGGCTGCGAAGCACGCCTCATTGATAAGCGGCAGCAGGATGCGGTTGACGACGAAGCCGGGGCTGTCCGCTGCGACGATCACCTGTTTGCCGATCTTTTCTGCATAAGTGCGGGCGGTGGCGGTCGTCGCTTCGGCGGTGGCGAGGCCGTTGATAAGCTCGACCAGCGGCATCAGCGGTACGGGCGAGAAGAAATGGATACCAATAAAGCGCGCGGGATCGGCGCTGTAGGAGGCGAGCCGGGTGATCGAGATCGACGAGGTATTGGAGGCAAGAACTGCATCGGCGCGCAGCACCTTGGCGACGCTCTCGAATATCTTCGCCTTGATCTCCTCGCGCTCGGTCGCGGCCTCGATGATGATGTCAGCAGCACTCATCGGTGCATAGTCGCCAACCGGCTCGATGCGCGCGAGCGTCGCATCTACATCCGCCTGCGCCAGCTTGCCCTTTTCGACCTGCTTGCCAAGAATCCTGGCAATGCCGTCCTTGCCTGCCTGAGCGCGGGCTATATCGACATCCGAGAGGACTACATGATAGCCCGCCTGCGCGCTGACCTGGGCGATGCCGCCCCCCATCAACCCCGCACCGATGATCCCGACCGCGCTCATGTTAATTCCTTTCCGTTTCCGTAAGCGGAAGCCGCTTAGGACAAATCACCGCATCATGCCAGACGAAATTTGCTGCAATGCAAAATTCAGCCGGTCAGCGCGATGCGCCCGGCACCCATTTTATGTCGCCTGTTCCGCCCAGCTCCGGCCTTGCGTTTACATGGCGCGCCAGCACGAACAGCAGGTCGGAAAGGCGGTTGAGATAGGTGCGCGCCGGCTCGTTGAGCGGGCGCGCTTGTGATGCGGCAACGGTGCCGCGTTCCGCCCGTCGCGTTATGGCGCGGGCCAGGTGGATCGCGGCGGCAGCGGGCGAACCACCGGGCAGGATGAAGCTGTCGAGCGCGGGAAGCGCCTCGTTCAGCCGATCAATCTCGATTTCCAGGCGCGCGACCTGCCCGTCGGTGATGCGCAAAGCCCATTCTGGATCGGCACCGTCGGTCACCGGCGTCGCGAGGTCCGCGCCCAGATCAAACAGATCGTTCTGGATGCGGCGGAGCAGCCCCGCCTCGTCGCAGTCGCCAAGGGCAGCGACGGCCATACCGATCGCGCTGTTGGCCTCGTCGACATCGCCGACCGCCTGCATCAAAGCGTCGGATTTCGCCACGCGCGACCCATCGACCAGTCCGGTGGTCCCATTGTCACCTGTGCGGGTGTATATCTTGTTGAGCTTGACCATGGCGGCGCGATCAGGCGGCGGGCGGTGTCAATGCCCGCCCTTTGCCATCAGCAATATGGCGATGATGATGATCGCGACCGCCTGAAACAGGATGCGGCCGAACATCGCCTTGTTCTGCTTGAGGCTCGATGCGCTGGGTCCGCCATCGGGGGACTTTAGGTCGGCCTCGGTCGTCCGCAGGAAGGTGACGATGCCCTTGACGAGCATATAGAGCGTCGCGCCCATGGCGGCGAGGAGGAGCAGGGTGAGAAAGACGGTCATGGGCGCATATTAGGCGCTTGTTATGCGGATGCCAACCGGAAAGCGGCCCGCGCGCAGATCGTCGCGCAGCGGGATCGGATCCGCGCCACCCTCGCGCAGATCCTTCAGGGACAACCCGGCGGTTCGCTTGGCGAGGCGCTTGCCGGTTGCATCGAGCAGCAGCGGATGGAAGCGATATTGGGGCGTCGGCAGGCCGAGCAGCGCCTGCAACAGCCGGTGAATGTCGGTTGCGCCGCGCAGATCATCGCCGCGCAGTACATGGGTGATGCCCATGTCGGCGTCATCAACCGTCGCCGCGAGATGATAGCTGGTCGGCGCATCCTTGCGCGCAAGCACGACATCGCCTGCGCGCTCTGGACGCGCCTCTACCAGCCCGGCATCCATATCGCGCCATTGGAGCGGACCCGACCCGTCCACGGCGCGGCGCATGTCGAGTCGCCAGCAATGCGCGTCGCCGCGCGCGATGCGGTTTGCCCGTGCGCCCGTGTCCAGCGCGCGGCATATGCCGGGATAAATCGGCCCTTCCGTCCCATGCGGAGCCGATCCGCTTGCGGCGATCTCCGCCGCGATCTCGGCGCGGGTGCAGAAACAGGGATAGGCAAGACCGCGCGCCTTCAAACCCTCCAGCGCGGTCTCATAAAGCGCCAGCCGCGCGGATTGAAAGACAACGTCGCCATCCCACGCCACACCCAGCCAGCGCAAATCCTCTATGATGCCGGCCGTATGCTCGGGGCGCGAGCGGGCGCCATCAATATCCTCGATCCGCAGGCGCATCGCGCCGCCCGCAGCCCGCGCCATATCCATCGCCATCAGCGCCGACCAGCCATGGCCGACATGCAGCCTGCCTGTGGGGCTGGGCGCGAAGCGGGTCACAATCATGTGCGCGCGCCCGAAGGCAAAGCCGGCTTCCACTCTTCCTTGGCGCACTCAACATGCTGTGGTTCATGGGCTTTGGTCATACAGACTCTTGACGAAACGACTCGCGACATGCTGTCATGGCGCTGTCACGCTTATCGGCGAATAGCGGGGCGCAACAAGGGGGACCGAGACGGTTTATGTATCATCCCGACCTTATACCGGCCGAAACACCGCGGCATGTCGAGAGCTGTCCCGCGCTCGTTCTCAATGCCGACTACACGCCATTGAGCTATTATCCGCTGAGCCTCTGGCCCTGGCAGACTGCCATCAAGGCGGTTTTTCTGGATCGGGTCGACATTGTCGCCAGCTATGAACGCGAGGTTCATTCGCCCAGCTTCCAGATGAAGATCCCCTCGGTGATCGCGCTCAAGCAATATGTGCGGCCCAGCCAGTATCCCGCCTTCACCCGGTTCAACCTGTTTCTGCGCGACAGATTTTCCTGCCAATATTGCGGCAGCCCGAAAGACCTGACCTTCGACCATGTGGTCCCGCGCCGCGCAGGCGGGCGCACGACATGGGAAAATGTCGCCACTGCCTGTTCGCCGTGCAACCTCAGGAAAGGCGGACGCACCCCGTATGAGGCGCATATGAAGCTGCATGTGCAGCCGATCCGCCCGACCACATGGCAGCTTCAGGAGCACGGGCGGGCCTTTCCGCCCAATTATCTACATGATAGCTGGCACGACTGGCTCTATTGGGATGTGGAATTGCAGCCCTAACCCCAGATCAGTAACGAAGCCGCCGCCCCGAAGAGTACGGCGGAAATGGCGGCGGACATGCCGCACAGAAAATAGCCGGCGGCTATCATGATGGCGGGCGTTTTCTGCCTGCGCCGGGCATTTGCTTGCAGGCTTGAAAGAATGAAGCTGGTCAGCAACCCATAGGTCAACGCTGCGAATTCGATCATTTTCCACCTGTGTGCCGTTCTCGGATTCCTCGTATAACGCGCCATGGTTAACGTACGATAACCTGGCGCGAGCACGGCACTTGCGCACGTCGCAATTGCCGTTAATAGCCGGACGATGGACCGCATCATCATCCGCGGCGGAAACCGCCTTTCCGGCCGCCTCCCCATTTCCGGCGCGAAAAATTCCGCCCTGACCCTGCTGCCCTGCGCGCTGCTGACCGATGAGCCGGTGACGCTGCGCAACCTGCCGCGGCTCGCGGACGTGGACAGCTTCGGGCATCTGCTCAACCAGCTGGGCGTGTCGACCATGATCGAGGGCGCGCGGCCGGAGGATTTCGGCCGGGTGATGACGCTGCGCGCGGGCCGCGTTACTTCCACCGAGGCGCCCTATGACATCGTACGCAAGATGCGCGCGTCGATCCTCGTGCTGGGGCCATTGCTGGCGCGCGCGGGCGAGGCGACCGTCTCGCTGCCCGGCGGCTGCGCTATTGGCAACCGGCCCATCGACCTCCATCTCAAGGCGCTCGAAGCCTTTGGCGCGCATATCGAGATCGCGGCGGGCTATGTGAAGGCGTCCGCGCCCGACGGCGGCCTGCCCGGCGGCACTTTCACCTTCCCGGTCGTCTCGGTCGGCGCGACGGAAAATGCGCTGATGGCGGCCGTGCTGGCGAGCGGCACCTGCACGCTCGAAAACGCCGCGCGCGAGCCGGAAAT
>CAYOZY010000039.1:0-16647 GCA_964408525.1 uncultured Sphingobium sp.
ACGTATACTCACTTTCCAGGCGAGCGCCTTCGACCACTCGGCCACCGCTCCGCATTGCCCGGTCGTTTCGCGCAGGGCGCGGAACGGGAATCGGGCGATCTTCCAATCGCACTGGAAGTGGCGCCTCTAGCGGGTGAAGCTGGCGCTGGCAAGCCGGTTGGCGCATGCGCCCGTATCGCTCGACCCGCAGCGAAGAGAAAGCTGTGGCCGGTTACCCCTGGACCGCCTGCGCTATCCCGCCAGCGCCTTCTGCCGCCGCCGCTGCACCGAGGATCCGATGCCCATGGCCTCGCGATATTTCGCCACAGTGCGCCGCGCGATGTCGAAGCCCTCGGCGCGCAACAGATCAACCAGCGTATCGTCCGAAAGTATCTTCGCCGGTCTTTCCGCACTGATCAGTGCCTTGATCCGGCTTTTCACCGCCTCTGCCGAAACCGCCTCGCCGCCCTCGGCCGAAGAAGCAATGGCGGACGTGAAGAAATATTTGAGTTCATACAGCCCGCGCGGGCAGGAGAGATATTTGTTGCTGGTGACGCGGCTTACGGTCGATTCATGCATGTCGATCGCCTCCGCCACCGCGCGCAGAGTCAGAGGCTTCAGATGCGCGACGCCGTGGCGGAAGAAATCCTCCTGTTGGCGAACGATTTCTGTCGCGACCTTGATGATGGTCCTTTGTCGCTGATCGAGCGCCTTCATCAGCCAGTTGGCGCTGGTGAGACATTCGGAAAGCCACGCCTTCGACGCCTTGTCCTGCACACCGCCGGACAGCTCGGTATAATAGCTGCGATTGACGAGCACACGCGGCAGGGTGGCGCCATTGATCTCTATCCCCCACCCTTCACCGCGCGGCATCACGAAGATGTCGGGGATGACCGCCTGAGTCTCGTTCGAGGCGAAACGCAACCCGGGCTTGGGGTCATAGCCGCGCAGCTCGCGGATCATGTCCGCGAGATCTTCCTCATCCACTCCGCAGATGCGCCGCAATTGCGGCAGCGCGCCCTTCGCCAGCAGGTCGAGATTGGCGAGCAGCGTCGCCATAGCGGGGTCATGACGATCCGCCTCCTTCGCCTGAAGCGCGAGACATTCGCCCAACGACCGCGCGCCGACGCCGACCGGATCGAAGGACTGGAGGACCGAGAGCACCGCCTCGACATCTGCCAATGGCACCTTGAGCGCATAGGCAAGCTGAAGCAGGTCCGCATCGAGATAGCCCGCCTCGTCGATCTGGCCGATAAGCTGGCTGGCAATCAGAAGCGCCACGCCCGAAAGGCGCAGCCGTGCCTGATCCATCAGATGTTCGGAAAGGCCGACATCGCTCCCGGCGAAGCTCTCGAAATCCGGGCCGTCCTCGCCAAAGCCGGAGGAGTGCGCATAATCGCCGCCGCCCATCGCGCCACCATCCGCGCCGCTGCTGGCGGAAACCGCGCCCCGCTCCATTCCCTCCTCGCCAGTTGCCTCGACATCGAGCGGATTGTCCGAGCCTTGAGCATCGTTGCGCATCATCGCATCGCTGGCCGCTTCCGTGTCGTTGGCCAGGGGCGCGCCTTCCCCATCGACACTCTCGCCACCCGCGCCACCTGGCTCGGCGCTTGTCAGCGCTTCGTCCCGCGCAATTTCGAGCAGCGGATTGCGCTCCATCTCGCCTGCGATATAGGCTTCGATCTCTATACTGGAGAGCGCCAGCAGCTTGATCGCCTGCTGCAATTGCGGCGTCATCACCAGCGACTGGCTCTGACGCAGATCGAAGCGGGGCGCGAGCGCCATTATCGGCTGCCCCCGCTCATGTCACAGCGAGAAGCTCTCGCCCAAATAGAGCCGCCGCACATCGGCATTGGCGACCAGCTCCGCCGGACTGCCCGCGAACAGCACCTTGCCATCATAGATGATGCAGGCACGATCGACGATCTCCAGCGTCTCGCGGACATTATGATCGGTGATGAGCACACCGATGCCGCGTGTCCGCAACTGCTTCACCAGATCGCGGATGTCGGCAATGGACAGCGGATCGATGCCTGCGAAAGGCTCGTCGAGCAGGATGATCGACGGGCTGGCTGCCAGCGCGCGCGCGATCTCGCAGCGCCGCCGCTCTCCCCCCGAAAGAGCCATGGCCGAGCTTTCGCGCAGCCGCCTGAGGCCAAATTCGTCGAGCAATTCCTCCAGACGGGTCGCCCGCGCGGCCTCTTCGGGTTCGGCAAGCTCCAGCACGGCGGAGATATTCTGCTCCACCGTCATGCCGCGAAAAATCGATGTCTCCTGCGGCAGATAGCCGATGCCGAGGATCGCGCGGCGATACATCGGCAGGCCGGTGATATCGTGACCGTCGAGCGCGATACGGCCGCTATCGGGCTTGACCAGCCCCATGATCGAATAGAAACAGGTGGTCTTGCCCGCGCCATTGGGGCCGAGCAGGCCGACGACCTCGCCCTTCGCCACTGTCAGCGACACATCGGTCAGCACCGGCCGCCGGTCATAACTCTTGGCGATGGAGACGACCTCCAGCCCGCCATTGCGCGCAAGCGCATCGGCGCCCTCCCCGCCTTTCGGGCTGATCCGGTCGATTACCGCGATGTCATCCATAACATGGTCCTGCTGACATGAACTTGGTTAAGAGAGTCTGAAAATCCGGCGTCCCGATACAAATTGGCATGTGTTGTGCATGTTTATGTGCACGGCATATGCCCGCGCACCCCGCAGGGGCAAGAGGGATAGTGCAAAGCGGCAACGATTTTATCGCAAAGCGGGTGCGTTGGCCGGGGCTATCGCCGTGTCAGTTCCGCTTCGGCACGGTAAAGGTACCGGTCACGCGCCCGCCGCCGCCCTGGCTGGTGCCAGCAGCCGAGGCGGCACGCCCGTCCACGGTCGAGCGACCGCTGGCCAGATCCATCACCAGCCGACCGCCGCTGAGCCGGTTGCTGCCCTGTTCCAGCTCGACATTGCCCAGCATCGTGATGATGCGGCCATCGAGATCATAGATAGCGACATCGCCGCGCGCCCGGTCTGTGCCGCGCGTAATGCGAACGCCGCCCGATGCGTCGATGCGGTCGATCTCTATGCCGCCTGCATTGCGATACGCGACCGTCATGCGCGCCGAATCGAGGGTCAGATTCCCTTGCGTCACATGCACATTGCCCGAAACCACGACCCTGTCGGCGCGGTCCTGCACCTCGATACGGTCGGCGGAAAAATTCACCGGCGCATTGCTGTCATGCCCACGCAAGAGCTGCGCCTGCGCGCCTCCGGCAAACGCACCCCAGACCAGTGCGCCCGAAGCGGCAACCGTCGCGGCGAGAGAAGCGAAGAGAAACGGCCTGTTCATCACTTTCGCCCTTTGAGGGCATTTTGCTCGATACGCAAGCGGGCATTACCGACAAGAGTTACAGTGCGCGCATCGAGATCCGCCGCGATATGATCGGCGTTGAATGTGCCGATCGGCATGCGGCCATGAACCGGCTGCTCGCTTGCCATGCGACGGCCCTTGAGATCGATGTTCACATCGCGCGTGGTCAGCCGGTATCCGTCCGCTGAGTCGAACTGCACCGGCCCGACCACCTGCATGCGCTCGCTCTGCATATTATAGCGGCCCTGCTGAGCGGTCAGCACGGCCGCGCCGTCCTGCATCAGGATACGCGCGGAAAGATCGCGCATCTCGACGACAGGTTCGCGCGAGGTTTTCTGCACCGCCGACCCGGCCCGGAGCGAGAAGGGGCGCCCCTTGCTGTCTTCGCCGCGATAAAGCGCCTCGCGCACGCGCAAGCGTTCACTCGCGACATCAACCTCATTCTTGTCCAGCACGAAGCTGACATCGCCCTGAAGCGTGAACGGCGCCGCCGCCATGAACAGCGCGAGCACAGCGACGGCGATCGGCAGACCGTATTTCAGCACGCGGACCAGCCGGTCGTGCGATCCGCCGGGCAAAGCCCAGTGCTGTCGGGCGCTGCGCTGGCTGTCGGCTAGGCGGGACATGGGCTTTTCAGCTTCCCCTGAGCGGTTCAGATATGCGCGAAGATGTCGATCTCCGGCCAGCCGGCAAGATCGAGCAGCGCGCGGTGCGGCAGAAAATCGAAACAGGCCTGCGCCAGCCCGGTGCGCCCTTCGCGCTCCAGCCGGCGGTCCAGTTCCTCCCGCAGCGCATGCAGATAGCGCACATCGCTCGCCGCATAGTCGCGCTGCGCCTCGGAAAGCACCGGCCCGCCCCAGTCGGAACTTTGCTGCTGTTTGCTGATGTCCTGCCCCAACAGCTCGCGCACCAGTTCCTTGAGGCCGTGCCGGTCGGTATAGGTGCGCACCAGCCGCGAGGCTGTCTTGGTGCAATAGACCGGCGTGGCGAGGACGCCGAGATAATGCTGGATCGCGGCAATATCGAACCGGGCGAAGTGAAACAGCTTGAGCCGCGCGGGATCGGCGATCACCGCCTTGAGGTTGGGCGCGTCATAGGCGCTGTCGGGCGAAAAGCGTACCAGATGCTCGTCTCCGCCGCCATCGCTGATCTGCACGACGCATAGCCGGTCGCGCGGGGTGATAAGCCCCATGGTTTCGGTGTCGATGGCTACCGGGCCTCCGGCCAGCACTCCCGCAGGAAGATCTTCTTCGTGAAAATGGACTGTCATGACCTTCCCTTATCCGCACCGACCGCAATACTCAACGCCGCAATATACCCATATGACCCTGGGGTAGCGCTACACTTTCGGCGGCAGCTTCATTCTGCTAGGGCTGTGGCGAAGAGACGATGAACCGACCGGAAACAGACGAGCGCCCATGAACGACCTGACCCAGACTCCCGAAATGCTGATCGCCGCCATGGCCGCGCGCGCACGCGCCGCTGGCGCCGAACTGGCACAGGCGAGCGATGCTGCCAAAGCGAAGGCGCTGGAGCTGGCCGCACAAGCCCTGCGCGATCGGACGGACGCCATTTGCCGTGCCAATGCGCACGACATGGACAATGCCGCCGCGAACGGCCTTTCGCCCGCGATGCTCGACCGGCTGCGGCTGGACCAGAACCGGGTGGAGGGCACTGCCGCCGGCGTGGAACAGGTCGCTCGGCTCGACAATCCCCTGGGCCGTATCATCGACGAGACTGTGCGGCCCAACGGCCTTGTGCTGCAACGGGTGCGGGTACCGCTGGGCGTGATCGGCATCATCTACGAAAGCCGCCCCAATGTGACGGCGGATGCGGCCGCGCTGTGCCTGCGCGCGGGCAATGCCGCGATCCTGCGCGGCGGCAGCGAGGCGATAGAGAGCAATCGCGCCATTCACGCGGCGATGATCGAGGGAATCGTCGCGGGCGGCCTGCCTGCCGACGCGATCCAGCTCGTGCCGACCACGGACCGGGCGGCAGTGGGCGCGATGCTGCGCGCCGCAGGGCTGATCGATCTCATCGTGCCGCGCGGCGGCAAGTCGCTTGTCGCGAGGGTTCAGGAAGAGGCACGGGTTCCCGTGCTCGCCCATCTCGACGGCATGAACACCAGCTATGTTCATGCTTCCGCCGATCCGGACATGGCGCGCGATCTCGTCGTCAACGCCAAGATGCGGCGCACCGGCATATGCGGCGCGACAGAGACCGTGCTGTTCGACGCCGCCTTCCCCGCCAAGCGCGAGGTGGTGGACGCACTGCTCGATGCGGGGTGCGCGGTGCGCGCAGACGCCGCCATATGTGCGCTCGACGCTCGCGTTGCGAAGGCCAGCGACGACGACTGGGACACCGAATATCTCGAAGCCATCGTCACTGCGGGCGAGGTGAACGGCATAGACGAGGCGCTCGCCCATATCGCCGCCCATTCGAGCGGCCATACCGACGCGATCATCGCGCAGGACGAGGCCGCCGCCGAACGCTTTCTGAGCGTTGTGGACAGCGCTATCGTGATGTGGAACGCCTCGACCCAGTTCGCGGATGGCGGTGAGTTCGGCCTCGGCGCGGAAATCGGCATATCAACGGGGCGGCTGCACGCGCGTGGCCCTGTCGCGCTGGAAGGGCTTACAACCTATAAATGGGTCGTGCGGGGAACCGGCCAGATGCGGCCCTAGGCTCAGTGCTTAGAGCAAATCGCGACATTATTGCCACAGTAAAGTCGCCGCCGCGACGCGCGCCTAAAAACATTCGCGCTTGCGCAGAAACTTGTCTATAGCGATTCTCTGGCTTTATTGTGCAGCGGATTCCCCATGTTCTTCGTCCGACATGTTCATCCGGTGTTTATATTGGACGAGGCGAAAGTGAATAACAGGGCATGAGTTTTGATAAAGGTCGCCGCGGTCGCGGCAGGGACAAGCGGGACGGTTTCGGCGGCGACGATTTTGGCGGTTTTCCGGATCCGGGCGCAGGGCGCTTTGGCGGTGGTTTTGGTGATCGCGGCGGCTTCGGCGGCGGGGGCGGTGGTGGCTTTGGCGACCGTGGCGGCTTCGGCGGCGGAGGCGGTGGCGGATTTCGCGGCGGCGGCGGTGGTGGCGCTCGTGGCGGCATGCCCGCCCAGGTTGTCGGCGAAGGCACAGGCGTCGTAAAATTCTTCAACGGCCAGAAGGGGTTCGGCTTCATCGTCCGCGATGACGGCGAGGAAGATGTGTTCGTGCATATCAGCGCGGTCGAGCAGGCGGGTCTTGCAGGCCTTGCCGAAGGTCAGCCGCTCGGCTTCACGCTGGTGGATCGTGGTGGCAAGATCTCGGCGACCGACCTCAAGATCGAGGGCGAGCCTTTGCCCGTGGCAGAACGCGCCCCGCGCGAGCCGCGCGCTGGCGGCGGTTTCGGCGGTGGTGATCGCAGCGGCGGTCCGCAGCGTCAGCTCACCGGCGAACATGCGAGCGGCACGGTCAAGTTCTTCAACGCGATGAAGGGTTTCGGCTTCATTCAGCGCGACGATGGCCAGCCCGATGCCTTTGTGCACATCAGCGCGGTGGAGCGCGCGGGCATGTCGAACCTCAATGAGGGTGACCGCCTCGATTTCGATATCGAAGTCGATCGGCGCGGCAAATATGCCGCCGTCAATCTTCAGCCCAAGTCGGAATAGGGCGAGCCAGCCTCCGACATAAGGTCACAGAACAAGCGAAGGGCCGGGCTCATGGGAGCACCGGCCCTTTCCTTTTAGTCGGGCTTCGGAGCATCAGGCGCCCTGTGCCGATTCGAACAGGAACCACGCACGCTGTTCGGCCTGATCGGTCCAGTCATCGACTATGCCGCTGGTAGCATTGTCCTCCGCGTCGTCGGCCGCCTTCTTCACTTTACGGAATGTCTCCACCAGCGCGAGATTGTCGGCACGCAGCTCGCCAAGCATATCCTTGGCGCTGACGAACTCCTTGTCATTGTCCTTGATCGTCTGATGACGGGAGATGTCACCGATGGACCGCAGCGTGACATTGCCTGTCTTGCGCACCCGTTCTGCGATCAGATCGGTCGTCAGCAGGATCGCGGCGGCCTGTTCATCGAACAACAGGTGATAGTCGCGGAAATGCGGGCCGGAGACATGCCAGTGGAAATTCTTGGTCTTGAGATAAAGTGCGTAGCTGTCCGCCAGCGCCTGGTTGAGTGCCTGCGCGACCGTCATCGTCGCGTTGCTCGCGAGATCCGTCGGAGTTTTCAGTTTTGCCGGTGATGCCTTCTGCTTCTTCGGGGCCATGTCTTCCTCCATTTCGATGATATGGTCACGTTCTTGTGGGGTTGAACGCCTTATCGCCGATTTGGTGCCGACAGGGTCGTCATTAATCCTGATCTGTGTGATCGAATATTTCGATCACAACAGGCGCAGGGCCGCCATCGCGAGGAAAAACGCGCCCACCATCAACGCCGCAGCCGCACAAAAGCGCAGCGCCCGAAGCGCGCCGGAACCGATCGCATCCTCCACCTGCCGCGCGGCGAAGCTGGCACCCGCCATGCCCAGCCAGCCACCAATCCCCGCCATACATGGGTCGGCATGGGCAGCAGCGATGCCCAGTACGAGAAAGGGCGCCGCCTCGCCAAGCCCGGCCAGCGCGATGCCCAGCATAGGGACCATAAAAGGCCCAAGCCGCAACCCTACTTGCGAAGAGGGCTGCCGAACCGCGAAGCACAGCTCCAGCGCGCTGGCTGCGATCGCGCAGGCCAAAAGCAGGCTTCTTGCCTCAGGCGTCATTATCTCCGCAAGCAGTCCTCCCGCCCATGCCGCAGTCGCCGCGTGGATGGCAGCGGCGGCGAGCAGACCCGCCACGACCGCACGATGCCGCCTGAAACTCTTGCCATAACCGCGAAACGCCAACGGCATTTTGCCGCCAGCGGTAGCGATCGCGCACAGGAAGAAGGAAATCAGTAAGGCATCCATGATCTGTCACCCGTGCGCCAGAGGGGCGGCACGATCATAACATGCGCGCGGACTATGGCCTACGGGTTCGCCGGTTCAGTGGCCGATGCGGAGCGACAGCGCGGCGAGATAGGCAGTGCTCGCTTCCGGGCTGCAATCCTCACATTCGACGGCGTCGCGCATCAGATCGAGATAGGAGAGTATCACGGGGCCGAGGCCATGCAGTGCAAGCGCCGATTCGAGCGTGGAGGCCAGTCGCTCGACCGGCTCCAGGCCATGGGCACGGGCGTCATGACGAATGATGTCGATCTGCTCGCAGATGCGCGAGAGGGAAATATGTCCTCGCTGGGCAGCTATGGCGTCGATTCGGTCCCTCAGCCCCGACCGGATAATATTCATCGCATCCTGCTGCATCCGAAATCTCCCTGACCCCGAAATGGAAGATGCGATGAATTTCTTAATGGCGCGTAAAGCCTCACCAATTTTGATGGTTAATGCCCCGCCCGCATTGCATCCGACCCTAAGTGCCCAACAGCGCCGCGAACTCCCGTGCTGCGGCTTCCGGCCCACGCGGATGGCTCCACATGCCCCCGCTCACCGCCAGAAAATCCGCTCCCGCCTTTATCAGGGGGGCGGCGTTTTCGGTCGTGACGCCGCCAATGGCGACGCAGGGCAGCTCGAACAGGGTCGTCCACCAGCTCAGGATCGACGGGTCCGGCCTGTGGCGCGTTTCCTTGGTGACGGTCGGATAAAATGCTCCGAAAGCGACATAATCCGCGCCGGCTTCGCCCGCTTCCATCGCCAGATGCCGGCTGTCATGACAGGTGACGCCGATCTGCACCGACGGGCCGAGCAGGGCGCGCGCCTCACGCGGATCGCCATCGCCTTGCCCCAGGTGCACGCCGTCCGCACCAATGCGTTTCGCCAGCGCCGCGCTGTCGTTGACGATGAACGCGACATCATGGTCGGCGCAGATGCGCTGCAGCGGTTCCGCCGCGCGCGCGACAGCATGGTCGTCCAGCCCCTTGAGGCGAAGCTGAAACGCGGCTGCCGGCCCTGCGGCCAGCGCCGCCGTCAGGCGCTCCGTGAAGCCATCATCCAGCACGGGTGGCGAGATCAGATAAAGCTGGCAGGGCGGACGCCTGTCGTCACGCTCGAAACGCGCAGCGAAGTCGGGATCGAGCGTCAAGTCGTCGTCGGTGAAATCGGTCATGACGCCTTCTATAGGCCCAGAGCATCGAGCGCAAAAGTGGTCTGTTCAACGCTCCAGCGTCGGATGCTTATGGTTTTTGAGCGCCTCGACGATCTTCTTGGTATCCTGGCTCGCGCTGCGGGGCAGAATCATGACGGCATCGCCCGTCGCGATCACGATAAGGTCGTTGACTCCGGCCAGAGTGACGAGAGGCCCGTTCGCCCGCACGAGGCACCCCGAACCGTCGAGGTTCACGACATCGCCGATCTCGACATTGCCCCGGTCATCCTTGTTGAGCAGGTCGTAGAGCGCATCCCAGCTTCCGATGTCCGACCAGCCCATATCGACCGGAACGACCGCCACTTTTTTTGCCTTTTCCATCACTGCATAATCGATGGAATCCGAAGGGGAGACGGCAAAGGCATCGCCATCGGGGCGAATGAACCGGCCCCGCCGATTGGCCCGTGCAAGCGCGTCGTTCGCTGCCGTGAGCATGTCCGGGGCAAATTGCTCCAGCGCAGTCATATAGTCGCCCGCGCGGAACAGGAATATGCCGGCGTTCCAGTTGTAGCAGCCCTCATCATAATAGCCTTGCGCGGTCTGCGCGTCCGGCTTCTCGACGAAGCGCTCGACCCGGTAAGCATCGGGACCAATGGCTTCACCCCGGCGAATATAGCCATAGCCGGTGTCCGGCCCCGTGGGCTTGATCCCGAAGGTCACGAGCCAGCCATCGCGGGCGAGCGGCACGGCGGCCTCGATGGCGTGATGAAAGGCGTCGACATCGGTAATCATATGATCGCTCGGGCTTACCAGCATCAGCGCATCTGCGGGCAGCTCCAGCGCGGCAAGGGCGATGGCGGGCGCGGTGTTGCGCGCGGCCGGTTCCAGAATGATGGTGGCTTCAAGCCCGTCGCAATGGGTCGCTACCAGCTCGATATGGCTGGCATTGCAGACCACCACCGGGCTGCCGAAGCCCCTGGCGGCAGGCGTGCGCGCAAGGGTGAGTTCGAGCATTGTGCCCGCGCCCGTGAAATCGAGAAACTGCTTCGGCCGGTCCGCGCGCGAAAGCGGCCAGAGACGGGTGCCCGATCCGCCCGAAAGGATCACGGGTGTTACCGGCATCGTATCGGGCATCAGGCTTAGTCCTCTGTGTCGGTCGTCGTTATTGTGGTTTTCTAGCTATAATGGTATTACCATAAGAAGAAGGGCGAGAAATATATTTCCCGCCCTTGTTCGATTTGTTTCGGAGCGGCGTTACGCTTTATGCGTCGATGCCGTGAATATTTCATTGATCGCGCCGCCCAGCGATTCATCGAATTCCGCATCGCTCATCTGATGGCGCAGATCTTCGAGCAAGGCGCGGCTGAAGCTCGCGATCATGCCCTTGTTCTTGGCCAGTTCCGCGCAGGCTTCCGGCCGCTTGTAACCGCCCGACAGAGCGACCACGCGCAGCACCTTGGGATGATCGACCAGCGGACCGAACAGGCCCGGTGTCGCCGGGATGGAAAGCTTCAGCATAACCTGCTGCCCTTCGGGCAGCGCATCGAGATTCTTGAGGATCTCTTCGAGCAATATCTGGTCGCACTCCGCGCGCGTCTCGCTCTTGATGTTCACTTCCGGCTCGATGATCGGCATCATGCCATGCGAAAGAACCTGTGCGCCGACCTCGAACTGCTGCTTGACGATGGCGGCGATGCCTTCGCGGTTGGCGGAGTTGATGACCGAGCGCTCCTTGGTGCCGAACACGCCCAGCCCCTTGGCACGGGTGAGCAGCGCGTCCAGCTCCGGCATCGGCTTCATCATCTGTACGCCATTCGCCTCATCCTCCAGACCCTTGTCAATCTTGATGAAGGGCACGACGCCGCGCGCGGTCAGGGCGGCCGGTGTCGGCTTGCCATCGACGGTGCCATCCATCGTGCGCTCGAACAGGATCGCGCCGATCACCTTGTCGCCGGAGAAGCTCGGCGCGGTGATGATGCGGCTGCGCATGTCGTGGATCAGGCCGAACATCTCTTCATCGCCCGAATAGGAGCTTTCCTCGACGCCATAGCCCTTCAGCGCCTTGGGCGTCGATCCGCCGCTCTGGTCGAGCGCGGCGATAAAGCCGTTTCCGCCCGCGATCTTGGCGGTCATTTCCGTGAAATTCATCGTCAAATCTCCACTTTTCCGAATATTGTCATTTTCGGCACTTTACCGCATCAGCGCCTTGACGCCCGGCAATTCCTTGCCTTCCATCCATTCGAGGAAAGCGCCTCCAGCCGTCGAGACGAAGCTGAAATCCTGCCCCACGCCGGCATGGTTGAGCGCGGCAACAGTGTCTCCGCCGCCCGCGACAGATACCAGCGATCCTTCCTTGGTCAGCGCAGCCGCCGTTTTCGCCAGCGCCACGGTCGCGGCATCGAATGGCGCGATCTCGAACGCGCCCAAAGGTCCGTTCCAAACGAGGGTGCGGCAGGTCTTGAGCACGTCGGCGAGCGCTTCCACCGCAGCGGGGCCGACATCGAGGATCATCTCGTCCGCCGCGACCTCGTGCACATTGCACGTGCGCAAGGATGGCGGGTTGGCGGCAAATTCCTTCGCCACCACGACGTCATAGGGCAGGTGGATCGTGCACCCGGCGGCGTCCGCCGAGTCCATGATCTTCTCTGCGGTTTCGGCAAGGTCATGCTCGCACAGCGACTTGCCGACATCGACACCACGCGCGGCGAGGAAGGTGTTGGCCATGCCGCCGCCTATAATGAGGTGATCGACCTTGGTCATCAGGTTCGTAAGCACATCGAGCTTGGACGAAACCTTCGCGCCGCCGACCACCGCCGCAACCGGCTTTTGCGGATTTCCAAGCGCGGCTTCGAGCGCATCGAGTTCCTTCTCCATCGAGCGGCCTGCAAAAGCAGGCAGCACATGCGCCAGTCCCTCGGTAGAGGCATGGGCGCGGTGTGCAGCGGAAAAGGCGTCGTTGACATAGAGATCGCCCAGCGCGGCAAAACGGCTGACAACCGCCGGATCATTCTTTTCCTCGCCTCCGAAGAAACGCGTATTTTCGAGCACAGCAATATCGCCGGGATTGAGTGCGGCTACGGCAGCAGCATCGCCTTCCCAATCTACATAGGTGACCGGGCGACCCAAAACATCAGACAAGGGCTTCGCGACCTGCGCCAGCGAAAACTCAGCCGATGGCTGCCCCTTGGGCCGGCCGAAATGCGCCAGCACGAGAACCTTCGCGCCCTTGTCCGACAGTTCGTTGAGCGTCGGCATCGCGGCGCGCAGGCGCGTATCGTCGCTGACCTTGGCGTCCTGCATCGGCACATTAAGGTCTTCGCGCACGAACACGACGCGCCCACGCACATCGCCCATGTCATCAAGCGTCTTGAAGGGTTTCACGGCAGTCATTTCCCTGTTTGCGAAACCGCCCGCCGATCTTTCGAAGGGCGGGCGGTCGAGATTTTGTCAGAGGAACTTCGCGACGACGCCGCTGGTGTCGATCATGCGATTCGAGAAGCCCCATTCATTGTCGTACCAGCTCAGCACGCGCACGAGATTGCCGTCGATCACGGCGGTTTCGAGGCTGTCCACGGTCGAGCTGCGTGCGTCACCATTATAGTCGATCGACACAAGCGGCTCATCCGAATAACCGAGCACACCCTTGAGCGGACCGGATTCCGACGCCGCCTTGAGCAAGCTGTTCACTTCCTCCACCGTCGTCGAACGCTTCGCAATGAACTTCAGGTCCACAACCGACACGTTCGGCGTCGGCACGCGCACCGAAGACCCGTCGAGCTTGCCCTTCAGTTCGGGCAAAACCTCGCCCACAGCGCGCGCGGCGCCGGTGGTGGTCGGGATCATCGAGACGGCGGCGGCGCGGGCGCGGCGCATGTCCTTGTGCAGCTGGTCCAGCGTGTTCTGGTCGTTGGTGTAGCTGTGGATCGTCGTCATGAAGCCCTTTTCGATGCCGATCGCGTCCTGCATCACCTTTGCGAGCGGCGCGAGACAGTTGGTGGTGCAGCTCGCGTTCGAGATGACGATGTCGTCCGCGCTCAGGCTCTCATGGTTGACGCCGAACACCACCGTCTTGTCGACGCCGGTTGCCGGGGCGGAGATGATGACGCGCTTGGCGCCTGCGGTCAGGTGCGCCGAAGCCTTCGCCTTGTCGGCGAAAATGCCGGTACATTCCAGCGCGATGGCAACGCCGTTGTCGGCATGCGGCAGGTTGGCGGGGTCGCGCTCGGCGGTCACATGGATGCGCTTGCCGTTGATAATGAGGTCGTTGCCGTCAACCTCAACCGAGCCAGCGAAATTGCCGTGGACGCTGTCGCGCTTGAACAGCAGCGCGTTGGACTTGGCGTCGCCCAGATCGTTGATGCTGACCAGTTCGAGGTCATGATCGGTGCGCGACAGGATTGCGCGCGCCACCAGACGGCCGATGCGTCCGAAACCGTTGATTGCTACTTTGACAGCCACTTTTCTAGCTCCTGCTTTTGTTCATTTGTCCAGTGCCGCAATGATCTGCGGCGTGATCTTGTCGGCGGTGAGGCCGAAGGTGTCGTAAAGCGCCTCGATCGGCGCCGAAGCGCCGAAGCGGTCGATGCCGAAACGCAATCCCGCTATGCCGGTAATCGCTTCCCAGCCGAAGGTCGTGCCCGCTTCGATGGAGACGCGCAGGACATCGTGGGGCAGCAAGTCGTTCCGATAGGCTTCATCCTGCGCCATGAACCGCGACCAGCTCGGCATCGAAACGACATCCGCGCCAACGCCCTGCACTTCGAGCTGGGCCGCGACGCCCATGGCGATCTCGACCTCCGACCCGGTGGCGACGATCACGACCTTGCGGTCGCTGGTCGCGGGGTAGAGGCGATAGGCGCCGCGCGCGCTCAGCATGCCGCCAGTCATGCGAAGCTGCGGCAGATTCTGGCGGGTGAGCGCCAGCACCGAGGGAGTTTCGGCATTTTTGAGCGCCAGCGCCCAACATTCGGCGGTCTCCACCACGTCGCAGGGGCGGAAAACCTCAAGGTTCGGGATCATGCGCATCGACATGATATGCTCGATCGGCTGGTGCGTCGGGCCATCCTCGCCCAGCCCGATGCTGTCATGCGTCAGCACATAGATGACGCGCTGGCGCTGGAGCGCGGACATGCGGATGGCGTTGCGGCAATAGTCGCTGAACACGAGGAAAGTGCCGCCATAGGGGATGACCCCACCGTGCAGCGCCATGCCGTTCATCGCGGCGCTCATGCCGAATTCGCGGATGCCGTAATAGACGTAGCGGCCGGAATAATCGTCCTTTGTGAACGGGCCGGTCGCCTTGGTCTTGGTATTGTTGGATCCGGTTAGGTCCGCGGACCCGCCGACCATTTCGGGGATCAGCGGCGTGATCGCCTCAAGCGCCATCTCGCTGGCCTTGCGGGTCGCGACCTTCTTGGGATCCGCCAGCAGGCCGTCGATATAGGCGGTCATGCCTTCGTCGCCCGCGGGCAATTCGCCCGCCATGCGGCGCTCGAACTCTGCACGATGCGGGCTGGCGGCGAGGCGGGCCTCCCACTGCGCGCGGGTGGCGGCGCCCTTTTTGCCGAAGCTCTCCCATTCCGCCTTGATGTCCGCGGGAATTGCGAACGGCGGCTCATTCCAGCCCAGCTCCGCGCGGGCGGCGGCGATTTCCTCTGCGCCCAGCGGCGCCCCGTGAACCGCATGGCCGCCCTGCTTGTTGGGCGCGCCCTTGCCGATGATCGTGCGGCAGGAAACCAGGCTTGGCCGCGGGTCTGCCGCGGCCTCGCCCAGCGCGCGGGCGATGTCGGCGAAGTCATGGCCATCGCATTCCGCGACATGCCAGCCCGTGGCACGATAGCGCGCCTTGATATCCTCACTCGATGACATGGCAACGTCGCCGTCTATGGTGATTCGGTTGTCGTCCCACAGCACATTGAGGCGGCCAAGGCCGAGATGCCCCGCCAGCCCGATCGCCTCGTGGTTGATGCCTTCCATCAGGCATCCGTCACCGGCAACCACCCATGTGCGGTGATCGACAAGATCGCCACCGAACACGGCATTGAGATGCCGCTCAGCCATAGCCATGCCGACTGCCATCGCCAATCCCTGCCCCAGCGGGCCAGTGGTACATTCGACCCCTGCCAGCTCGAAATTTTCCGGGTGGCCCGCGCAAGGGCTATGCAACTGGCGGAAATTGCGGATGTCCTCCATCGTCGGGCGCGAATAGCCGGTCAAATGCAGCAGCGCATAGATCAGCATCGAGCCATGGCCGGCCGACAGCACGAAGCGATCCCGATCCGCCCAGCCCGGCGCAGACGCATCAAACTTCAGGAAATCGCGGAACAGCACGGTAGCGACATCGGCCATGCCCATCGGCATGCCGGGGTGGCCGCTGTTCGCAGCCTGCACCGCATCCATCGCCAGCACCCGGATCGCATTGGCCAGTTTCTGTTCGGGGATGCTCATCGGATGGACACTTTCCGTTTCTGGCCTTTTCTGGCCGTTTCTGGTTCACCGGCGGTTGATCGCCAACGGCCGGTCGGGATTGACCGGACGCGGACCTGCGCTGCGCGAGTCGTCGGCTGCGCCGTCCATTTGTCGTGGTGGGGCCGACTCGTCAACCGCGGCAACCATGAATCGCGAGCCTCAACCGGCACTATGTGCGAAAATCCGCCTCATCGGATGGCTTGTGCGAAATGAGAGGTTGTTGCTATGACGAGTGCCATGCCTATCCCAGCCCTGCTGCAAGCTATCAGCCGCCTCGATCAGGCGGTGGCGCGCGCCGAAGCCGCTCTCCAGAGCGCGCGAACGAATCCGGCTTCCCCCGACGATGGACGACAGGAACGGGTGAAGCAGGCGATAGCCGAGCTGGACGGCCTGATCGAATCCCTGAAGCAAGGGGACGCTCATGGCTGAAGTCTCCCTTTCCATCGGCGGACGCCATTATGATGTGCATTGCGGCGATGGCGAGGAGGCGCATCTGCGCCGCCTTGCGGACATGATCGACGCCAAGACGCAGATCGCGCGGCGCGCCTCGCCGGGGCTGACCGAAGTGCGGCAATTACTGTTCGCCGCGATCCTGCTTGCCGATGAAAATCATGATCTGCGTTCCCAGGGCGGGGCGCAGAAAGCTCTAGATCTGCCGACTGCCGACAATAGCGCGGGCGAGGAAATGATGGCCGCGCGGATGAACGCGCTTGCCGCGCGGGTCGAAGC
>CAYOZY010000040.1:0-16324 GCA_964408525.1 uncultured Sphingobium sp.
ACCGCGAGTCCGTATAGGAACCGCTGGCACGCAGTTCGAGTGCGGGGGTCGCCCGTACCGTCAGCTCCGCCTCGACGCCCCTGGACCGGGCCTCACGGGCATTCGCAAAGATGACCGTGTTGGTGATCGGGCTCACCGTCTGGGTCTGCGGGTTCCGGAACGTGTACCACCAGCCTGCGACGTTCAGCCGGACGTGACGATCAAACAGCGAGGTTTTGATGCCGGTTTCATAGGCATCCACTTCTTCCGCCTTGTTGGGAATGTTGTTGTAGGTGATCAAGTTGAAAACGCCCGCCTTGTAACCGCGACTGATCGAGGCATAGAGCAGAACGTCGTTGGTGAGCTGATAATCGATCGCTCCGCGAAAGGTGACCACATTCTTGGTGAGGGTCGAAGGCGGGCCCGCAAGTTGTCGGACGGGACCTACCACGACACCAAGCAGTGTCGAGCCTCGCGCGTCGGTCTTGTCGTGGGTATAACGCACCCCCCCCGTGAGGCGGAGGCGATCGGTGACAGGCAGGGTCGCCTGGCCGTAAGCTGCATAGGATCTGGCATCCTGCCTGCTGAAGGCATCTAGTCCCAGCACATAGGACCCGCACCCGGTGCATACCCCGGACGGGCTCCGAAGCCCGACGGAGACGGTGCTGATTGCGCGATAGTAATAGGCCCCGGCCACCCAGTTGACATTGCTTCCGGAATTGGACGCAAGCTGCAATTCCTGCGTGAGCAGTTTGACGCCCGGATAGGCATCGGCGATCGCATCGGGCCGCGACGTGAACTCAGTATCGGATGGCTGGTATCCGTGGGATTTGTTGTAGTTGGTTATGCTGGTCAGCGTCGCGAAGTCGAGATCAAACGCGGCGTGAAAATCCACACCCCACATGGCGATCCGCGCAAAATTCTTGTAGTCGAGATCGGAATCCCAGAACGACAGAGGCGGTGTCGGTATATCGCGCGGAGGCGAAGAATAGCCCTGCGTCGTGCCAGGATAGTGGTTCGCAGCGGTTGAACCCTTGTTCCACCCGTAAAATGCGTTCAGCGTGAACTTCGCGGTATCGTTAGGTTCAAAAAGGATTTTCGATTTCGCGATGAAATAATCCTCGAAGAAACTCCGGCCGCCGGTCGTGACGTTCTTGCCCCAGCCGTCACCCATATGCCGCCCTGCGATGGAGATGTCGGCGGCGACCGTGTCGCTGAGCCCAGTGGTGGCATAGGCATAGCCTTCGAACGTGTTGAAACGGCCATAGCTGATGCCAGCACGGCCCGAGGTGGTGTGCGAGGGATCCTTGGTGATGATCTGGATGACGCCGCCGCTTGCGTTACGGCCGAACAGCGTACCCTGCGGACCCTTCAGAACCTCGACCCGTTCGACGTTGGCAAGCGAAAACAGCGAAGTCGGCAGGCGGGAATAAAAGACGCCGTCGACATACACGGCAACGCTGGATTCATTACCGATCGTGTAGGAACTGTTGCCGATTCCGCGCAAAAACGGCGTAAGCACGCCCGAACCCTTCGAAATATCCATCGCTGGAATGGATGCGCCAAGCTCGGCAACCTGTGTAATTCCCCGATTCTGCAGTTCCTGACCACTGACGGCGGAGACCGCTATCGGCACTTTCTGGAGGTTTTCACTGCGACGTTGCGCGGTGACCAATATTTCTTGGATTTGACCGGAATCCACCGCAGACACTTCACCCTTATCCTGTACCTGCGCAATAACCGGAAATGAAAATCCGGTAACCAGTATTGATGTAGTTGCACGAATTATATGAATAATATTCATTTTACTCTCCTATGTTATGATTTTATTCAATGAATATCTTAATTTTTATTTATATTTATTTCACGTTATCGCCATATATTCACACTTTACTACTGGCATTTGCCCGCGCCAGCGCGGTGGGGGCGGCAGCACCTATCGCACCGCCGCCGTTCGCAATCTCAATCCGGCAGCAGCCACTGTCCGTTGCGGACGAAGAATTTCTCGACCACCTCGTCGCCGAGGGGCTTGAGGCCCGCATACCATTTGCCGACCGGATCCTTGCCGCCTTCGATGTGCGGATAATCCGAGGCAAAGCAAAGCACGTCTTCCAATCCGTACTTGGAGATGTAGAACTCGACGTTCTCGATCTCGAACGCCGAAACACGGACGTTGCTCTTGATGTATTCGGACGGGCGCTTGTCCAGGAACACCGTCTGGGTAGTGCGGAACTTCACGCCGCCGGGATCGGAATCATGCCAAAAGTCCAGCGTCTCGCAGAGGTGGCCGATCCAGAACGCCCCCAGTTCGACTACCCCGAAGCGCAGCATCGGGTGGCGCTGGAACACCCCGCCCAGCACCATGGTCGCGAGGAAGTTCTGCGCTAGGATGTGGTTGTTGGCACGTGACCAGGGATCAAGCTTGAACTCGTCATAGAGCTTGAAGCCCTCGAACGCGGGCGCATTGCTCCATTCGCGCGAGTTGTAGACATCCTCCTCGATCAAAGTGTGCAGCGTCACCGCGATGTTGTTGCGGGCGAACAGGTCCCACAGCGGGTCGTGCACGGGATGCGCCGGCGACTTGCCGCCGGGAACCGACCCGGTGGGCAGCATCACAGCGCGGATTCCGCGGTCGATCAGGTCCTTCGCCTTGGCGTAAAGCCCCTCCGGCGTGTCGTCGAGCAGCACCGCGACAGACCGCACGCGATCGGTGGTCACCTTTACCGCCCAGTCATTATGGGCGTCGATCAGCTGCATTCCATATTGGAGGCGGTTTTCATTGATTTCGAGGGCATAGTCGTCGCTGTTGCCCAGATAGGCCAGGAGCGTGCCGTAGAGGCCAACCCCGGTCGGGAACATCAGCTGCCGCTTGACGCCCATAACATCCATGACCTCGTCGCGCCGAGTCACATCCACCGCGCCGGGCGCGGTCCGTCCCTTCTTCAACCAGATCGTATCCGCCTCGATCGGCGCATCGTCCTTATCATAGCCCGCCACGTTCGGATGGTTCGTCCTGTCCATGTCGGCACTGTTGTTCTGCCAGTGATCCGCGAGATCTTTCGCGATCTCACCGATTTCGCGCACCCATACCTGCGCGGGCATCATCTCGTGACTGTCGATATCCAGTATCTGCCCTGAATATTTCTTCAGTTCCGCTGGGAGCGAGTCCACTATCGCATTCATCATAATTCTCCTTGTTTAGGCGGTCATTCGCGCGGGGTCGGTGTTGCATTCCAACGTCGCACCGGCGTTCGCTTCTTCTCTTGTTTCCTGGAGGCCGGCATTACGCAGGATGAGGTCAGAGGCCCGCCAGGCAATCGCCGTGACAGGCGCATTGGTGTTACCCGACGGGATTTGGGGCAGGATCGACAGGTCGACGACGTTGAGGTTGTCGACACCCCTGACACGGGTCTGCGGATCGACCACGGACGACGACGGGTCCGCGCCCATCCGGCACGTACCGACCGCATGATAGGCGGTCCCACCTAGCATCCTGAATGCGTCCAAGATTTCCTGGTCTGTCTCGCAAGCCGGTCCGGGCCGGATCTCCTCGCCGATTACGGCCTGAGCCACGGGTTGCCGGACCATCCGACGAACGAACCGCACCGACTTGACCATCTCGCGGCAATCGTCGGCATCCGCAAAGAAATCGATTGCGATGCGCGGATAAATATGCGGATCGCGGGACTGGATCTGCAGCGTTCCGCAAGTGCGCGGCCGCAGTTGCTGCACGACGAACTGCATTCCCGGCGCCTTGTGCATGGCGAGGGTGAAGCTGTCGAAGTCCATACTGAAAGGTGACATCAGGAACTGGCAATCGGGACGATTGCACGCCGGTGACGACTTGAAGGATGCCATCGCCGCGAAGATGCCCTCCGCCAGAGGGCCCGTCTTGAGCAGCTGATAGCGCAACGCATTCCAGGCAAACTTAAGGCCGTGATACTGGCTATTCTGCGAGACATTCTCGCGCAGCCGCCACTGCATGGTCAGCGAGATATGCTCCTTAAGATTGCGGCCGACTTCCGGGTTGTTCACCACCAGCGGAATGCCAAGCTTCTCCAGCTGCCCGGCGTCGCCGATCCCCGACCGCTGCAATATGGCGGGCGAACCCAGCGCGCCGCCGCACAGGATGATCCGGCGTCCCAGCACCTGCCGCGTCTGGCCCTTGTGCAGGTATACCACACCGGTCGCACGCCGCCCGTCGAACGATACGCGATCGACGACGGCCTCGGTGAGGACCTTCAGATTGGGCCGCTGACGTACCGGATGAAGAAAGGCTCTGGCCGCCGATTGACGCCTGCCTCGCCAAACGTTCGATACGGCATAGCCCACCCTCTCGCCATTATCGGGCGCGTTGACATCCTCCTGCACGGGCAGACCCACAGCTCTGCCGCATTCCACAACCAGCTGGGCGAGAGGCGCGGGCCGGGCAACGGACAAGCGGAGCGGCCCTGCCCCGCCGCGAAACTCCGCCTCTCCAAGCTGATGCCCTTCAAGAGCCCGATAGGCGGCGCCGATATGAGCCCAGTTCCAGTCGCTACTGGTTTGCTCGGCCAATTCGTCGAAATCGGACGGCTGCCCCCTGCCGTAGAGCATTCCGTTCACCGCGGAAGAACCTCCTAGGGTCCGGCCGCGAAACCAGGGCGCGCCACCGCCACCATCAGCGTGATAAAGCCAGGTGTGAGAGGCACTGGACAGGATTTTCCCCACACCTTTCGGCACGTGGATCATCATGTGGCGATCATCGGGCCCGGCTTCCAGAATCAGGACTTTCCTGGACATATCCTCTGAAAGTCGATTGGCCAGCACACAGCCGGCCGGTCCTGCTCCCACTATTATATAATCATATTCTGTCATGATCTTACCGACAGTTTGCCAGAAATGGTGGGCGGCATATTTGCCATGTCAGCAACTGAGGCTTAAATAGCGGTGGGCGCGGGGCTCTAAAGTCCCGCGCCCCCTATTGTCAGAGCTTCCAGTTAACACTGACGCCATAGGTGCGCGGATCGCCTTCGACCTGCCCGAAGGCGACGCTGCTTTCGAACAAAATCTTGGAGTAATTCGCGTTGGTCAGGTTTTTCACCCACAGCGAAACGCCCATCCGTTCGTCCGTGGTCTTCCACGAAAGGTTGCCATTTACGAGCGTATAGGCGCGGAATGGCAAAGCATTGTCAGGCGACACATAGGATTTTCCTTTGTGGATCACCGTCCCGCTCAGCTCGAAATTCCCAATGTCCGTCGGCAGGGTATAGGCCGCCGCGGCGCTACCGGTGAATTTCGGCGCATTGGGCGTTCTGTTACCTGCGGCATCGGGATCGATGGACACGTTGCCCGCGAGATCGTAAACCGGAGCACGAAGAAACTGCTTGTACGTCGAGTCGAGAATGCCCAAGCCGCCTGTCACAGTGAAATTGCGGAACGGGACGACCGCAAGGTCGATGTCGATGCCCTTTATGTGCGCGGCCGCTGCATTGAACGTGGAGGTCGTAATGCCGTCCGGATTGACGACCTGAACCTGGATGTCCTTGTACTTGTAGAAGAAGCTCGCGATGTTGAACCGCACCCGGTGGTTCATCAGTTCGGTCTTCAGACCCACTTCGTAAGCGTCGATCGTTTCCGGACGGAAGCCGCTGCCGGTGACGTTGGTCGATCCGAAACCGCCGCTCTTGAAACCGCGGTTCCACGAAACGTAACCCAGAATGTCCGGCGCGAACGTATAATCGAGCGACATTCGCCAGGATGGCTTCCCGGCCGACTGCTTCTTGACCGTATCGGGAATGGTCTGAACCACCCCGACAAGAAAACCATTGCCTTTAACCGTCTGCCAGTCCTTGGTATAACGGATTCCGCCCGTTACCTTGAAGGCATCGGTCAGTTTGTAGCTTGCCTGCGCATATCCCGCGATCGAATCGGTTCGGGGCGTCGTGTGGGTGAATATCCTGCTGGTCGAGGACAATCCCGAAAACGTCAGAATGTCGCCCGTGACAGTGAGATCATATTTGCCGGAGTTGCGAAAAAGGAAGACGCCGGCCTGCCAGTTGAGCCTGCCGCCAGGCTCTCCGAGCAGCTGGAATTCCTGCGTATAACTGTGCGAATGCGCCCTAACCTCGCCTTCGATAAGACGCTGGGGACTGAGGTCGGTATCAAGCAGGTAATGCACTGCGGTCCGGTTCGTCCCGGTCGAGGAAATGAACGTCGCAAAATCGAACTTGTGTTCGTAACGTAAGCCGAACGAATAACTGTCAACGTTGTTGAGCTGCGGAGAGGTCGAAACCGAATTGTTACGTCCAGCATAAACCGACCCGGTGTTGATTGGCGATACCACTCTGTATCCGGGCAGAACGTTAAAGGGCTCACCGTCACTGCGATGCTCGCTGTGAGCGAGGATCAGGGTGAACGTATCACGATCGGAGGCGTCGAACTTCCATTTGGAACGAACCGCGAAGTCCTTGCGCTTGTTCGCATCCCCACCGGCGACAATGTAGCGCCCGAAACCTTTGCCTTGATCCTTATAGTATACGGAGAGATCGGCGGCCAGCGAATCGCTGAGGCCGCCCGTTACGTATCCGCCAGCTTCAACGGTATCGTAGTTACCGTAGCCCACGCTACCCTTGAATGAAAATTCGGGGCGCGGATCGCTAGTGATGATCTGGATGACACCGCCGGTCGCGTTGCGTCCGAAAAGCGTTCCCTGCGGCCCTTTCAGAACCTCGATGCGCTCCACGTTGGTGAAGTTGAAGAAATTGCCGTCGATCTGCGGGTTATAAAAGCCGTCTATATAGGTAGCGACGGCGGGCTCGTCTGTGGACTGATTGAGATCAGATCCAACGCCGCGCAGGAACGGTTTCACCGCGGTGCCGAGCTGCGACATAGTCAGGTTGGGAATGGCCCCTTCCAGCGATACATTGCTCGTGATTCCGCTAGCCGCGAGCTGGCTGCCGGTTAACGCAGTGACGGCGATGGGCACGTTCTGGAGCTTTTCGGCCTGACGCTGGGCGGTGACGATAATATCCTGAAGTGCCGGCTGACTATCCCGTTGTGCGCCGGCCGTGTCTGGCAGCGCATTGTCCGCAGCCTCGGTAGCGCATGCCGCATATGGCGCGAGCAGAAAGCACGAAGCGCCAACAACTAGAGATTTGTATGTATAAAATCCTGCCTTGACCATTATCCCCTCCATCGTTTCAACTTATACGAAAGACGAATTTTATGTATTATTGGCACGCAGAAGTTCTCTCGCGGAATGTGCTAGTTCCGCGCTCTATTGATCAATTTAGCTATTACGCCCGATATTTGCCGGGCAGGCGCCCGCCAAGACCTGTCGCCTTATCGCTCGTTTAAGCGGTCTACATCAGCCGTAGTTAATGTAGACCGATTTCGTTTCGAGATAGGCGTCATAATGCTCCCTCCCGCTTTCCCTGCCGTAACCTGACATCTTGTAGCCGCCGAACGGCATCGCCGAATCCATTAAGGCATAAGTGTTCACGTAAATCGTGCCAGCGCGAAGAGCCTTGGAAACCTTCTGAATCTTGCGAACATCGTTGGTCCAGATCCCCCCAGCGAGCCCATAGTTGGTCGCGTTGGCCCGGCGGATGACTTCCTCTACATCGTCGAAAGGCAGGGCCGAGATAACCGGGCCGAAAATTTCCTCGCGCGCGATCCGCATATCGTCGCGAACATCGGCGAAGGTCGTCGGCGGCACGAAGAAACCGTATGCATAGTCCCCGTCGGTGAGTGCAGCACCTCCCGAAAGCGCGCGAGCGCCTTCCATGTGCGCGGATTCCATGAAGCCGGACACCCGCTCCCGCGCTTCCGCAGTGATCAGCGGCCCCATATCAGTCTCGGGGTCGAGAGCCCCGCCAACCTTGAGCGACTTGGCAAAGGCGGCGACCTTCTCCGTAAACTCCTCATAGATCGAGCGTTCAACGAACAGGCGGGTTCCCGCGCTGCACGCCTGGCCCGAGTTGACGAACCCGGCGAACGCCGCGGTCGGCACGGCGAGGTCCATGTTGCAGTCCGCGAAGACGATATCCGGCGATTTCCCGCCCAGTTCCATCGTGAGGCGCTTAATGTTCCCCGCCGCTGCGCGGATGACGTGCTGACCGGTTTCGGTGGAACCAGTGAAGGAAACCTTGTCGACATCGGGATGCGCGGCGAGCGCAGCGCCTGCTTCACCAAAGCCGGTGACGACATTCACTACACCGTCGGGCACGCCCGCCTCGGTACAAAGTTCGGCTATCCGCAGCGCGCAATAGGACGCTTGCTCGGCGGGCTTGATTACTAGCGTGCAGCCGGTGGCCAAAACCGGGCCGATCTTCCACGCGGCCTGAAACAGCGGACCATTCCACGGAATGATCGCACCAACCACGCCCACGGGCTCTTTGGCGGTATAGGTAAAGAGCTCGCCGCGCTGCGAATTTCCAACGGTAGCCCCGGCAATATTAAGCGCCTGCGCTGCGGCGAACCGCAGGTTGTTGATGATCACCTCGATCATAAAGCCCATGAACTTGATCGGCGTGCCCATGTCGGTGGAATCGAGCCGGATCAGATCGTCGGACTGGCGCTCGATCAACTCGGCGAGCTTGAGCAGCACATTCGATCGCTCGTTAGGCTTGAACTGGGACCACGGCCCCTCAAACGCGCGCCGCGCAGCAGCCACAGCCAAGTCGACGTCCGCAGCCTCGCCGAGCGCCATCGGATCCAGCAGCTCGCCGGTGGATGGATTGACGCTGTCGAACGTCTTGCCCGATATCGCCTCTACCCATTTGCCATCGATATAGAGCTTCTTGGGCTTGCCATCGAGAAACGTCGGCCGGGCGGAATTCGCTTGCTGCAACATCATTGCCTCATTCAAACTGAACAGGTGTGCATTTATGCTTCCGAACGCTCGCGGCCGGTAGCACGATCTCCTCTTTTAACAGCCTAATCCTCTCTAATGCGGTACGGGATTGTGAATCGCCCCGATGCCGGATATGCTTAGCGACATGCGTAGCAATCTATCGAAAATGTCCGCATCTCAGGACGGGCGCGAGCGGCTCCGTGCCGAGACGATTCAGAATATCAAGCGCTATGCCAGTGGTAAGGAGGGGTTTGGTACCGACGTCCCCGGGCTGAGCGTCGCCTATATGACGTCGCCGGTGAATGGTGTGATGCACCTTACCGAAAGCTACTTTTGCATCTGCCTCAGCGGCGCACGCAGTCTGACGATCGGTTCGAAGAACTATCGCCAGCAAAAATATGACTATCTGCTGAGCGCGATCGATGTTCCTGTCATCGTATCCATCGACGAAGCGACACCTCAAGTACCTTATAGTGCGGTGGCGCTCGAACTGGATTTCGAATTGGGGCGGCGGGTCGCGGTGGATGCCGAGGCCCCGGCGACTCCCCTTGATCGACGAGATGACAACTGGTCGGTCGGCGATCTCGACATGGAGTTTCTGGATTGCATCGCACGCTTTGTTCGGTTGCTTGACCGTCCCAGGGACACCAAGTTCATGTCAGAGATGTTGCATCGCGAGATGTGGTATCTGCTTTTGACGAGTCCCAGCGGCAATCATCTACGCGAAGTCATGCGCCTCGATTCACAGAGCCATCGCGTGAACAAGGCGATCGCGTGGTTGCGTCAGCATTACCGGGAGCGCCTACGGGTCGAAGACCTCGCGCAGATCGCGGGAATGGGCGTATCGACGTTGCACCGCCATTTCCATCAATTCACGAACATGAGTCCTATCCAGTACCAGAAGCAGCTCCGACTGCATGAGGCCCGCCGCCTTATTCTGGAGGACGACTGCGAAGTCGGCCTTGCAGCGATGCACGTTGGCTATGAAAGTTCGACACAATTTATTCGTGAGTATCGCCGCCAGTTCGGCGCCCCTCCCCTACGAAACGTAAAAGACATTCGCGCCATCGGCAGAAATTATCAGCTTATCTGACCCGTGATCAGCGAGTGCATGCGTCGAGCCTGGCGCGCCTGCCCCGATGACTTGACCGCGGTCCGAAGAATGTTTTCGAACCCCGGACATCCCAAATGCCCCTGCGAATGATGGACAAGCGACCAGCACCATTCACGCGCGCCCGCACCATCGAATCTCCTCACGCGACACGGGCGTCATCCTTCAGACGTCGTGACCTGACCCCCAACTTTCCACCAGCTGGGATTAGAGCCGGGCGGTTGTGTTGCGCATCAGCGCGTTTGAAGCAGGCCATTGCTTATCCAGTTCGGCGGCAAACGCCGCCGAGGTTGCGTAGCCAAGTGATGAGTGCAGCCTTTCCCGGTTCTAATCCTCTGTCAATGGGCACCGAAGTTTCCCTATAAAAGGGTGCCTGAATGACCGACCGGCCGGAGTCCGGTAGGATCGTGGAGAGGGGCTGAAGCCATTTTTGTGGGGATGTTTGTCGAGGTACCGCAGGCTGATGTCATCGGTGATGTTGCCGGATGTGGTTGAGAAGTAACCGCGCTGCCAGAAGCGCTGCCCCCAGTAGCGCTTGCGGATATGTTCGAACTCCTGCTGGATTTTGCGCGATGATCACCCTTTCGCACCGCGGACGAAATCGCTGACCGAGACATGGGGCGGAATTTCGATGAACATAGGGACATGATCGCACGAGAGTACGCCGCTGATGATCGTCACCCCCATCTCGGCGCAGACTTGCCGGATGATCTCGCGCACCCGCAGGCGAACCTCGCCGCGCAATAGCTTGAACCGATATTTGGGTGCCCAAACGAGATGGTAGCGACGGTGAAAAGTCGTGGGACAACCGGTGCTGTAGCCCATAGCTGGTATCCGACTGAAGTCGGAGGGGTTTCTCCTCATCGAGGACTCTAAAGCCTCTCCACAGAAACAAAAATAGGCCGATGCATTTCTGCACCGGCCCAAGGTCATGTTCGCAGGAGGAACATCGGGGGGAGCGAGCCTTGAGCGGCCCGCTCCCGATCTCAATCAGTTGTAGGCGCGCTCGCCATGCTCGCCGAGGTCGAGGCCCTGATATTCGACCTCTTCGCTGACGCGCAGGCCGGTAACCACCTTGGCGATGAAGATCGCGATGGCGGTGCCGACAGCGGCCCAGACGATCGTGGTTGCAACGGCAGCAAGCTGCGTCATCACCTGATCGCTCATCACGAAATCGTCGCCACCGGGGCCGCCAAGGCTGGGCGAATAGACGATGCCGGTACCGATGGCGCCGATGATGCCGCCGATGCCGTGGATACCGAAAGCGTCGAGCGAGTCGTCATAGCCAAGCGCGGGCTTCAGCTTCGAAACCGCGTAGAAGCAAATGATCGAGGCAATGGCGCCCAGAACGATCGCGCCGAACGGGCCGGAATTGCCCGCCGCCGGAGTTACCGCGACCAGACCGGCGATGATGCCCGAACAGAAGCCGAGCGCCGAGGCCTTGTGACCGCTGATGCGTTCGGCGAGCATCCAGAACAGGCCTGCCGAAGCCGTGGCAACGAAGGTGTTGATCATCGCGAGGCCCGCGGTGCCGTCCGCTTCCAGCTCCGAACCGGCGTTGAACCCGAACCAGCCGACCCAGAGCAGGCCGGTGCCGACCATGGTCAGCGTCAGGCTGTGCGGGGGCATCGGCTCCTTAGGATATCCAACGCGCTTGCCGAGGATGAGGCATGCCACCAGCGCCGAAACACCGGCGTTGATATGCACCACCGTGCCGCCCGCGAAGTCCAGCGCGCCCATTTCGAAGAACAGGCCGCCGCCCGCCCACACCATGTGCGCGACCGGGAAATAGACTATGGTCAGCCAGACGGCCGTGAACACCATGACGGCCGAGAACTTCATGCGCTCGACCACCGAACCCAGCACCAGCGCCGCCGTAATGGCCGCGAAGGTCATCTGGAAGCAGATGAACACATATTCGGAGATCACCTCGTCGGAGAAGGTCGCCGCCGTACTGTCGGATGTCACGCCAGCGAGGAACCATTTGCCCCAGCTCACATAGGCGTTGCCTTCGGGTCCGAAAGCCATGCCATAGCCATATATGACCCAGATAAGCATCGCGAGCGCGGCAGCCGCACCGATCTGCGTCATGGTTGCGAGCATGTTTTTCGAGCGGGTAAGACCGCCATAGAACAGCGCGAGGCCGGGCAGGATCATGAGCAGCACCAATATGGTGGAGGTCATCATCCATGCATTGTTGCCCGGATTGGGGACCGGAGCGGGAGCCGCCGCGGCTGCCGCTTCCTGCGCCCATGCAGGCATCGAAGTGGCGAGAGTGGCGCCCAGAGCCGCCGTCACGCCGCAAATTTTTCTGGAAATCGTCATTATTTCCCCCTTCATCACAGCGCCGTTTCGCCGGTTTCGCCCGTGCGGATGCGCACGGCCTGACCGACATCGAGAACGAAAATCTTGCCGTCGCCGATAGCGCCGCTGTTGGCGGCCTGCTGAACGGCTTCGACCACGCGCGGTGCGAGGCCATCGTCGCAAACAACCTCGACCTTGATTTTCGGCACCATGTTGGTGCTGTATTCAGCGCCGCGATAGATTTCGGTTTGACCCTTTTGACGTCCGAAGCCCTTGACTTCGCTTACCGTCATCCCGGCGACGCCCAGCGCGGACAAAGCCTCGCGAACGTCGTCCAGCTTGAACGGTTTAATGATTGCCATGACAAGTTTCATGCTACCCCCTTTTCTGGTGTGCGGGATAACATAAGCAAGAGCCGTGCCAATTTCTTAAGAACGGGTTAATGCGGATTAAAGCTGCGCCGAGCCGAATCTGTCGCCCGGATTTTGTGCAACGGCCCATTTGTGCCTAATAATCAGACAGTACAACCTGCCAAGTCGCCATAAGCCTCAGCGCAAAGCGTTGTCGCCCTCGATCGCGGGCTGGATTTTCGCCGCCCGCTCGTCGAGCATGGCCGCCGCTTCGTTAAGCGCCTGCGCCTCGCTCGCCGATACGCCGCCCACGCCCTCGTCATCGTCGGAAACGCCGCACCCCTGCAAGGCAACCAGCGCGCCAAAGACCACGAGAAGCCTTGCACCAATCAATCCGTTCGACACTCCACGTCTCCTTGCCAAGGAAAAAGGGGCGCAACCGCTTGGCCGCACCCCCTCTACGCTTTAACCCCTGTTATGCAGAATTACATCGCGTTGGCGACGTTCTCCGCAACATTTTCAGCAGCGTTGCCAGCGTTCATCGCGGCGTTCATGGTATCTTCGGCGGCATTGGTGGCGTTTTCAACCGCATTGTTGGCAGCATTGGCGGCGTTGTCCGCCTCTTCCTTCGAGCAGGCCGACAGGCCGAGCGACGCGGCAATAACCAGCGAAAGTGCGATAGACTTGGTCATGGGCAAACCCCTTCTCTGAGATTCAAACGACGCAGGCCTCTCTCGGAGAAAAGCTCACCCCCATTGAGCCTGCGAAGCCGATTCCTAATGCGAAGATGTGGTTAACGCAAGCGACTCGTTGGTGATTGCGCCGTGTGGAAATGTAAAAACCCTTGAAAATCAGCCGAATATTGACGGATTCAACTTGCTGGTTGACCTATATAAAGAATTCTTTATATAGAAGATCAAATGACTGAACTTCTCGACATTTTCCGGGCGCTGGCGGACCCGACACGGATGCGCATCATGCATCTGCTCGGTGCCATGGAGCTGTCGGTGGGGGAGTTGGCACAAGCGGTGGCGCAAAGCCAGCCGCGCGTGTCACGTCATGTCAAAATCCTCGCCGAAGCGGGCCTGATAGATCGGCGCAAGGAAGGAAACTGGGTGTTCCTACGGCTGGATCGCTCCCCCACCTGCCAGCAGGTGATGAGGATGTTCGCCGGGCTGGGGCCAGAAAACAGCGAGACTCTCTGGCTGAGGGCAGATCTCGCGCGGCTGGCGGCAATCCGCGCCGAACGCGTGCGCGCGGCGGACGAATATTTCGCGACCCATGCCGAAGAATGGGATGCCATCCGCTCGCTCCATGTGCCGGAGGCCGATGTCGAGCGGGCAATGGTCGCGCTGCTGGGCGGCGAACGCTTCGATCACCTGCTCGATCTCGGCACGGGGACAGGCCGGATGATCGAACTGTTCGGCGGCGGCGCCACGCGGGTGAGCGCAATCGACCGCAGCCACAACATGCTCCGGCTGGCGCGGGCGAAGCTGCCCGGCGACACCATGGACAAATACAGCCTTGAGCTGGGCGATTTCTGCGATCTGCCTTATGCCGACGGCTCAGTCGATCTGGTCACCGCCCATCAGGTTCTGCATTACAGCGCCATGCCGGACCGGGCGATCGCGGAAAGCGCCAGGGTGCTGCGGACACGCGGCCGATTGTTGATTGCCGATTTCGCATCGCACGATCATGAGGAGCTGCGCACCCAGCATCAGCACGAGCGGCTCGGTTTCTCGGACGAGCAGATCATCGGCTGGTTCGAACAGGCGGGCCTCGCTCTCGCGGCCAGCGAAACGCTGGCGGGGGGCAAGCTGACGGTGAAATTGTGGCTGGGGCGGCGGCGCGAAGCCAATGTCCAGCCTATAAGGGACAGAAAAAGCCTATGAATGTCGAGTTGAATGCGCTGGCCGAAGCGCGCCAGATACTGGAAGCCCCGCTATATGCGGACCTGGGCGGTGATGCTCAGGTGAGCTTCGAATTCTTTCCGCCCAAGACGGAGAAGATGGAGGAAACCCTGTGGCAGAGCATCGAAACGCTTGGACCGCTCGGACCGCGCTTCGTGTCAGTAACTTATGGGGCCGGCGGAACCACTCGCGAGCGCACGCACAACACCGTGGCGCGGATCGCCAAGGAAACGGCAATCCCCGCTGCCGCGCACCTTACCTGCGTTGAGGCGAGCAGAGCGGAAATCGCCGAAGTCGCCCATGCCTATTGGGAGGCGGGCGTGCGTCACATAGTGGCTCTGCGCGGCGACCCGCCGGAAGCAGGTGCGAAGTTCATGCCGCACCCTGAGGGCTATGCCAGCGCGGCGGAGCTCGTAGCGGGCCTCAAGGCCTTGCACGATTTCGAAATCAGCGTCGCCGCCTATCCCGAAGTACACCCGGAGGCGGATTGTGCGAAGAGCGATATGGACAATCTCAAACGCAAGCTGGATGCAGGTGCCACCCGTGCGATCACCCAGTTCTTCTTCTCGCCGGAGAGCTATTTCCGCTTCGTGGACGAGGCGCGCGCGGCAGGCATAAACGCCGAAATCCTGCCCGGCATCATGCCGGTCACGAACTTTGCGGGCGTGAAGAAAATGTCCGCCATGTGCAACACCGATGTGCCCGCCTGGATGGCACGACTGTTCGAGGGGCTGGACGATCACCCCCCTGCCCGCCAGCTCATCGCCGCGACCATCGCCGCCGAACTGTGTCGCAAGCTTTATGCGGGCGGCGTGCGCAGTTTTCATTTCTACACGTTGAACCGCGCCGAGCTGTCTTACGCGATCTGCCACTTGCTTGGCCTGCGCCCGAAGGATCTGAACCGTGACTGATGCCGAAACCCTGTTCCGCGCGCGCGCCGCGCAGAAGCTCATGATCTTCGATGGCGGATACGGCACGTCGATCCAGAAATATGGCCTGACCGAAGCGGATTATCGTGGCGATCTGCCGCTCGAAAAGGACCAGAAGGGCAATAACGACCTGCTGTGCCTCACCCGGCCGGACATCGTGAAGGCGATCCACAGCGCCTATCTCGACAATGGCGCGGACATGATCGAAACCAACACCTTTTCCGGCACGCGCATCGCGATGGCGGATTATGGCTGCGAGCATCTGGTGCAGGAACTGAACGTCACAGCCGCCCGCCTCGCCCGCGAATGTTGCGATGAAGCCGAGGCGCGGGACGGCGTGAAGCGCTTTGTGGCCGGGTCCATCGGCCCGACCAACAAGACGCTCTCCATCTCGCCCAAGGTCAACGACCCCGCCTTTCGCGAGGTCGATTTCGATACGCTGAAGGAACAATATCGCGAGCAGTGCGCCGCGCTGATCGAAGGCGGGGTGGATTTCCTGCTGGTGGAAACCTGCTTCGACACGCTGAACGCGAAGGCGGCGGGCATGGCCGCGAAGGAAGCAGAGGCGGCAGCCGGGCGCTCCGTGCCGCTGATGATGAGCTTTACCATTACCGACATGTCAGGCCGAAACCTTAGCGGCCATACCATCGCAGCGTTCTGGTATTCGCTGCGACACCTGAAGCCCCTCACCATCGGCGTCAACTGCGCCTTCGGTGCGGATAAGCTGCGGCCCTATCTTGCCGAACTCTCGAAGCTCGCCGACACGCTGATTCTCGCCTATCCCAATGCGGGCCTGCCCAATGAACTGGGGCAATATGACGAGCTACCCGCCACCACCGCGCGGCTGATCCGCGAATGGGTGGACGAAGGGCTGGTCAATATGGTCGGGGGCTGCTGCGGCACGA
>CAYOZY010000041.1:0-16223 GCA_964408525.1 uncultured Sphingobium sp.
TCTAGGGAATTGTTATTATGTTGTGATCGCTCACTTGATCGCACTAAATTTGCCATCCTTACCGGCTCCGGCGACAAGGCCTTCGTCGCGGGCGCCGACATCAAGGAGATGTCTGAAAAATCATCTGCCGACTTCTATCTCGAAGATTTCTTTGCAGGATGGAACAGCCAATTGGTGAAGCCGACGCGCAAGCCCTGGATCGCGGCGGTCAATGGCTTCGCGCTGGGCGGCGGATGCGAACTGGCGATGATGGCCGATTTCATCATCGCAAGCGACAAGGCGAAAGTCGGCCAGCCGGAAATCAAGCTCGGCGTCATTCCCGGCATGGGCGGCAGCCAGCGCCTCACCCGCGCGATCGGCAAGGCAAAGGCGATGGACCTGTGCCTCACCGGCCGAATGATGGATGCCGCAGAGGCCGAACGCGCGAGCCTCGTTGCGCGGGTTGTGCCGCATGAAAGCCTGATGGAAGAGGCGATGAAGGCCGCGATGACGATCGCCGCGATGCCCCCGATGGCCACGATCGCGAACAAGGAAGCCGTCAATGCCGCCTTTGAAACGACGCTCGATCAGGGCCTGCTTATCGAGCGCCGCATTTTCCAGATCATGACGGCGAGCGAGGACAAGCAGGAAGGCATGGCGGCGTTTATCGAGAAACGCCAAGGCCAGTGGAAGGGGCGCTGACCGGCTCTGTCGTCAAGACGCTGGTATAATTCCTATTCCTGTTTCCTACCCGAGGTTCGGCCGTCAGGGAATGTCTTGCCCCAAGAACGGTTCAGCGCTTCACATGGGTGATTACATCGCCGACCTTTGCGCCAAGATTTGCCGCTGCTACGGCATCCAGCATGATGCCGCCCTCCGCCGGAGCCACCATGGCGAAGCTCGCGCGAAATGCCCCAAGCCTGCCCGTCGCGACAAGGCTTGCCTCCGCCTGCTCGCTCGCGCCTATGGCCACCAGCGTGTCGTCGCGAGCCTTTTCGATCGTCGCGATCCGGTCGGTCGCGACCGTTACCGTCGGTCCGCCGTCGAAAATGTCAATATAATTGTCATAGATGAACCCCTCCTTCTCCAGCATCCTCATCGCCGCGCGGCCGGAAGCATGAGGGACGCCCATCACCGCGATCGCGCTTTCAGGCAGCATCGCCGTGTAGATCGGGTGCTTGGGCATGAGATCGGCGATGAACTGGTTGCCGTGGATCGCGTTGAAATCATCGGCCTCTATGAAACTCATCCCGAAGAACCGCCCCGCCACACCATCCCAGAAGGGCGAACCGCCACGGTCGTCATGCGCGCCGCGCAGCTCCGCTATGGTGCGGTCGGCAAAGCGCGCGCGATGCATCCTGATGAAAAGATACCGGCTGCACGCAAGCAGCAGCCCCGTGCCCGCCGACCGTTCATTGGGGTGAAGAAACAGCCCGCCTACTTCGCTCGATCCCTCAAGATCGGTGGACAGTGTAAGCATTTCGGCCCGGAAAGTGCGGCTCATCGCCTCGCTATATTGGGTAAGCGCGCTGATGCGGTAACTGTAGAACGGCCATTTCGAGCCGATACGCGAAAAAATCTGGCATGTGCCGCGCACCTTGCGGCTGGCGGCATCTTCCAGAATAAACAGGAACATGTCGTCGCCGAGCGCATCTTCCTGCCGCGCGAAAGAGGCTTCCGCCCGCTCCAGCTTGGCCTTCAGCGTCGGTCGATCCGGCGGCAGATTGGTGAAACCGCCGCCGGTGCTCTTGGCCATCTGATAGAGGGCAGGAAGATCATCCTTGCGCGCGGGCCGCACCACGAAGCTCATGCGATCATTCCTCCCATTTCCAGCCGGCGCAGGGTGAGCGCGGTAAGCTGCGCCCGCGGCACGAGCGAACCGGCCAGCATATATTCCGAAGGCGAGTGAATATCCCCGCCGCAAGCCCCCATGGTATCGATCACCGGAACGCCCTGCGCGGCGATATTGTTGCCGTCGCACACGCCGCCGGTATCCCGCCATTCCAGCGCTTCGCCCAGATCGACCGCCGCCTGCTTCACCAGCGCGAACAGGCGTTCTGCGGCGGGCGTGACCGGCTTGGGCGGGCGGCCGAAACCGCCATGAACATGAATAGCGACGTCATGACGCGCGCTGACATCCGCAACCGCCCGCGCTATGAGGGCGTTGGCCCGCTCCGCATCCTCCGGGCTCGATGGCCGCATGTTGAAGCGCAGTATCGCATGATCGGGCACCATATTGTCCGGCCCGCCCCCATCGATCCGCGCGGGATTTACCGAAAGTGCCTTGTCGCGCCCTTCTGCCAGCCGCAGGGCGAGATCCGATGCCGCGACGATGGCATTGCGCCCCTCCTCCGGGTTGCGCCCGGCATGGGCGGAACGACCTGTGACGATCGCCGCGAAATTGCCTGAGCCGGGTCGTGCACGCGCCATGATGCCGCCGGGCAGCGACGGCTCATAGGTTAATGCTGCCTGCTTGCCGCGCGCCAGTCCGGCGATCAGCGATGCGGAACTTTTCGATCCCGTCTCCTCATCGCTGTTGATCATCACGTCATAGCCCATTGCGGGGCTGGTCGCCTCAAACGCCATCAACCCGGCCAGCATCAGGGCGATGCCGCCCTTCATATCCGCCGTGCCGGGGCCATGCAGGGTATTCGCATCGACCCAGTTGCACCGCTGAAACGGATGATCGGCGGCATAGACCGTGTCCATATGTCCGGTCATCAGGACGCGCCGCTCCGCTTCCGGGCGAACCCGCACGACAAGATGCCGCCCGCAGGCCACGGTTTCCCTGTCTCCATTGGCGGCGATCCTCTCCACCGGCGCGGGATCGACCAGCTCGACAGCGCCGGGTAGCGCCGAAAAGGCATCGGCCAGCTTCCCGGCCATCGCCGCCAGTCCGTCGAGATTGCCGCTGCCACTGTTGATAGCCGACCAGTCCAGCACCCGCTCCATCATCGGAGCATGAACGATCTGCTCCAGCATGTGCCTTTCCTGGGCAGAAACTCCGCTCATGAAGCGCTCGTCACCCTGAATATGCCGGTCGCATTGCCGCTGTCGAAGGTCAGGTCCAGCCCGCCGTTCGCGGGGTCTATATCGCGCGTGATGAATTCATAGAAGGACCCCGGCACCATTTGCTCGATCAGCGCGCCGTCCTCGGTATGAAATTCGCGCAGCACCTTGTCCGCGATGAACGCGGTCTGGCGCACACGGCCGTTCGAGGAAACCTCCACGTGCTGCTTGAGCGGCAAGCCGCGCGATAATAGTTCAGCGGACAGAGCCGTCACATCGGGAACCCGATCAGTCGCATGATTGAAGGCATTGCCCTCGGTCGCGATCCACGCCCCTTCCGCCGAAGAGGCGAGCAGCGCCTCATAATCCGTCAGCCGGGGAATGGCATGATGCCTGCCGAACGCTCTCACCAGCCCCGGCAGGCCCGCAAGAACGAGAGCGGTAGGGCACCGGCCTTCATTCGCCAGCGCATCGAGCAAAGCCCATTCCGCGCTACCCAGAGGATCGCGGGACGCTCCGAATATTCTGCGTGCCGCCTCCTGCGCCTCCTCCGGCAAGCGGGCGATGTGCAGTTCGCTCACGAAAAATTGCGGGATGGTTTCGGGAAAGTCGCGATGGGCATAGGCATAGCCGGTCATGTTCAGTTTCGGCAGCGGATAGGTTCCCGCGACCTCATAACCAAGAGGTTCGAGCAACCGGCCAAAGGCCGCATGACCACTCGGCAAGGCGCCGGTTTCTCCGTCTATCGTGCGCAAGGCACCATGATCGAAGCAGATGGCGCCGCCCTGACCGACGATGCCCGACACATAAGCCGCGCCACTTGGAACACGGTCCAGCAAATCGGCGAACAACAGGGCATTGAGCGCCATGGCCACGTGCGCGCGGCTCGCGCTGTTTGCATCATCTCCGGTCAGCCGTGCGTCCAGTTGCAATCCGGCCAACAACCAGCCGCTACGCGCCTCACCCATGATTGCCGAAACGATGCGGGACAATGTGCCGAACGTCGCCGTCATTACGCATCCTCACCCTATGACCTGAACGCGAGCATATCTCTGCCCCCGGTCTCAGGCAACACCAGCCGCTGAGGTCAGTATCACTCCAACGGTCAGGCCAGATTCAGCGCCCGTGCATGAACGATCGTCGGCAGCGTATATTCGTGAAGGCCCTCTTCGCCGCCCTCGCTGCCCATGCCGGACTGCTTGACGCCACGGAAGGGAATGGTCGGATCGAGCGACTGAAGCTGGTTAACCCAGACGGTGCCCGTCCTGATCCGGCTGGCGACATCCATGGCCCATTCCATATCATTGCTCCAGACGGTGCCGCCCAGACCATAGTCGCTGTCATTGGCGCGGGCGATCAGATCGTCGACATCGTCATATGCCAGCACCGGAAGCACCGGTCCGAACTGTTCCTCGCGCACCAGCGGCGCATCGTCGTCTATATCGCGGACGATGGTCGGCGCGATGAAATAGCCGGGCCGGTCAAGCGGCGAGCCGCCCGCGATCACCTTCCCCCGATCCGCCGAATCCTTGATGAGGGCGGACACCTTCTCGAATTGCGCGCTGTTTTGGAGCGGGCCGATCTGCGCACCCTGGTTGGCGCCGTCATCGACCACCGCCTCCTTCGCCAGCCGCGCCAGTTCGTCGCAAAAGGCATCATACAGGCGCGTAGGCACATAGACCCGCTTGATCGCGATGCAGACCTGCCCCGCATTGCGCATGGCCCCCTCGAACACTTTGCGCGCCACCAGCATCGGATCCACATCGTCGAGCACCAGCGAGGCATCGTTGCCGCCCAGCTCCAGCGTCACCCGCTTGAGCGTGCCCGAAGCGGAGGCGAGCACCTTCTTCCCGGTCGCAGTCGAGCCGGTGAAGGTGATCTTGGCGATATCGGGGTGCGCGGTCATCGCCTGCCCCAGATCATTTTCATCGCAAATGATGTTGACGACGCCCGGAGGGAATATCTTCTCGCACAGCTCGCCGATCACCAGCGATGTTAGCGGGGTTGTCGGCGCGGGCTTGCAGACGATCGTGTTGCCGGCGATGAGCGCCGGACCAAGCTTGTTGATCAGCAGCACCACAGGGAAATTCCATGGCGTGATGGCGCCCACCACGCCCAGAGGCGCGCGATGTTCGATAATCCGCTGCCCATCCTGATCGCGCAACAGCTTGGGTTCGAGGCGCATCGCGGCAAATCTCCGCAACACATCGGCGCTGCGCATCACCTCGCCCTTCGCCTGATTGAGCGGCTTGCCCTGCTCAGCGGTCAACAGCGCCGCCAGTTCCTGCGCCCGCTCGGCAATCGCATCCGCCAGCGCTTCGATCATCCGCGCGCGCTCTCCGATCGGCGTTGCGGCCCAGCCCGGAAAAGCGCGCTTCGCCGCGGCAACGGCTTCGTTGAGCAACGCTTCGTCGGCCTTGGGACACCGGGCAAATGCTTCGCCCCGCGCGGGGTTGACGACATCGAAACTCGATGCGCCCTCGCGCATCTCGCCATTGATGAGCAGCTTGTACTGGTGGTCCATATCGATCCTCGAAGGCTGGATTATTCCCCTGACTCCCCGGCGATATCTTCCATCGCCTCCCGGTCAAGAATGACGATGCTCCGGCGGTCGGGAATGTCGATGATGCCGTCCGCCCGCATCTTCGTAAGCTGACGGCTCACGGTTTCGATGGTGAGGCCGAGCAGATCGGCCATCTGCTGGCGGCCAAAGGGCAGCTCGAACCTGTCGACGCCGTCCGCTCCGCCAGAACAGCTCGCATCGGCCAGCCGCCGCGACATATCGAGCAGGAAGGTCGCCACCCGCTCGCTCGCGCTCTTGCGCCCCAGCAGCAGCATCCAGTGGCGCGCGCGATCCAGCTCGGTCAATGTTCGCTGAAGCAGCTTGTGCTCCAGCTCTGGATGCTCGCGGGCAAAGCCATCGAATGCGGAGCGGGTGAAGGTGCAGACCCGCGCATCGGAAAGCGCGACAACCGTATGATGGCTCTTTTGGCCAAAAGGCCTGCCGATGAAATCGCTGGGATAGACGACGCCGACGATCTGTTCGCGCCCGTCCGCCGTGGATGTGGACAGCTTCAGCATGCCGTCGATCACATTGGCGACAAGCAGCGACTCCTCGCCTTCCCAGATCAGGGCCTGCCCGCGCTTGATCGTCTGGCGGCGACCGATGCGGTTGAGCGCCTCCAGTTCGGATGCATCAAGCGAAGAGCAAATGGCGCGATTGCGCACAACACAGTTCTGGCATGCGTTCATACCGAGCCAATATCGGCATATGAACCAAAAAGCCATCAGACATTTGTAGGATAAAGCCTGTTACCGAGTCCGGCCTCGGCGCGACCGATGTCGCCGGAGCTTCAGCCGAACAGACGCCCACATAATGCCGCGACGGCCGGAGCGCTGTCCAAAACGCTGCCGATACCCAGCGCCGCAATGGCAAGGCCTGCTGCGATCCGCGCGCCCGGCCGCCTGCCGATGGTCTTCAGCCCCGCGAAACCGACGGTGGAAAGCGCAAGCGACGGCAATGTGCCCAGTCCGAAACCGGCCATTACAGCCGCCCCGCCCAGAGCACTGCCGCTGAACAGGGCATAAAGCAGGGCGCCGTAAACCATCGCGCAGGGCATGAAGCCCCATACGGCACCCGCCAGCAATGGCTCCACCGAGCTTCCCCCAAAGCGGCCCAGACCGGAATTGACGCGCGGCAGGAAACGGCCCGGACCGGGCAGCCACCCCGCCGTTGACAGGCCAACCCAGCACAGAGAGAGAGCGGCAGCCCAGCGCAGCAGCCTGTGCCCCATCGATGGTTCAAGCCCGATTATTGCCGCCGTCCCCAGCCCTCCCGCGATCGCGCCGAGCGCCATATAGGCCGACACCCGCCCGACATGGGCGAGCGCGCTCGTGCTCGCCCCCGCGCGCAGCGATGCGCCTGAATGTCCCGCCGTAAAGGACAGGGCGGAAATCCCCCCGCACATCCCGGCGCAATGCAGGCTGGACGCCAGACCGATGAGCAACCCGCCGGCAAAGGTCATCGCCGCCGGCATGGGTCAGATTGCGGTGCCGAAGCGTCGGAAAGCCTCGGTTCTGTATTTATCGAACAGCGCGGCGATAGAGCGCGCATAGGGGCGCCCGCGATCGGTGATCGTCAGCGTTCCATTATCGAGAAGCGCCAGCCCTCTATCGAGGAACGGTGCCAAGCCCTCCATCGCGCCTTCGGAAGGCAGTCCGGCAAGCCCGGCGGCTCGTCCACACAGGACATTTTCTATGATCCGACCGCGTTTCCGGTCGTCCGCCGTGCGGTGGACGCCCTTTACGCCCGTCAGCCGGTCCGCCGTCGCCATCATCCGGTAGCGACCGCTGTTTTTCTCGTTCTGCACCAGAAGCTCTGGAAAGCTGCTGATCGCCGAAGCACCCAGCCCGATCAGAACAGATGTCTGATCTTCGGTGAACCCCTGAAAATTGCGCCGAAGCCTGCCGCTTTGCTCCGCCTGCGCCAGAGCATCGCCCGGCAGCGCGAAATGATCGAAGCCAATCGGGACATAGCCCGCCGCAACCAGAAATTCATAGCCCTGCGCCGCCATGGCGAAGCGCTGCGCCTGATCAGGCAAGGCACCCGCATCGATCTGGCGCTGGCGCGGCAGAAGGTCGGGAACATGGGCATAGCCGAACAGGGCAATACGTTCCGGTGCGAGCGCGACCGCCTGCGCCAGCGTGTCGGCGAGGCTGGCCGCATCCTGCCCCGGCAGGCCGTACATGAGGTCGAAATTGATCGACGATACGCCATTCGCCCGGAGCCGCCCGACGGCATCGACGATGAGCGATCCCGGCTGCACCCGGCCTATGCTCTGCTGTATCGCGGGATCGAAGGTCTGCACCCCAAGGCTCACGCGGCTTGCGCCGACCGCGCCGAGCGTAAGCGCCCAACCGCGCCCGAAACTCCGTGGATCAAGCTCGACCGAAAGCACCGGCGATTCCGCCCCGAACGCGACCATGATCTGATCGACGAGCCGCGCGAACTCGATGGGCGACAGCGCATTGGGGCTGCCGCCGCCAAATGCAATCCTCTCAACATGTGCCCTTCCGCCCAAGATGTGTGCGACCGTGCGGATCTCCGCATGCAGTGCTTCAAGATAGGCGCCCAGACGCTGCGAACGGTTCGCGCGCGCCGTGTTGCACCCACAATACCAGCAAATCTCGCGGCAAAAGGGAATATGGACATAGAGCGAAACCGCTTGGCCCTGTTGCAGCCCTTCAAGCGCGGCCTTGAGGTCGCGTTCGCCGACATCGTCGCCGAACTCCGCCGCCGTGGGATAGCTGGTGTAACGGGGCACGGGGCGCGAGAGCAGTTCGTGATGATAGGGCCACATGCACACCCTTTTGGCCAACATAGAGGCTGAGCGCTTTGATACCGATCAAATACTCTCTTGCGCGATATCAATGAGAACGGGGGTGCACTGCGGCAGAAGGCATGAGTGTTCAGGAATCAAAGGGAAAGGACATTTATGAACAAGCATCTCCTCCTCTGTCTCGCAGGTGCAGCGGCAATAGCCGTTCCGACAACCGCTCAGGCAGGCTCCAATGAGGGCAAGTGGCAGGTCAAGCTGCTCGGTACGGCGGTTCTGCCCGATGGCAAGATCACCAGGCTGGAGCTGGACAATACCGGCCTGCCGTTGCCCGCAGGTACGCAGGCCAAGGCCAATGACAATGTCGTGCCCACTCTGGCGGTGGAGTATTTCTTCTCGCCCAATATCTCGGTTGAGACCATATGTTGCCTTACGCAGCATGATGTCGACGGCGCGGGCGCGCTGGCGGGAACAGAGCTTGTCTCCAACGTGAAGATCCTGCCCGCCACGGTCACGCTGAAGGCGCACATGCCGCTGGGTGCGATCAAGCCCTATATCGGCGCAGGTCCGACCTATTTCATCTTTATCAATGAAAAATCCGGTGCGACGACGAAAACCCTCGGCCTGCCCAGGCAGCAACTGGACGACAAGGTCGGCGTTGCGGTGCAGGCTGGTGTCGATGTTCCGCTGGGCACCAGCGGCCTTGGCCTGTCGCTTGACGCCAAGCGCTATTTCCTGCGCCCTCGCGCCCATTGGTATGACGCCACCGGCGCGGAAACCATCCGCACCCGCCACAAGCTCGACCCATGGGTGCTGAGCGCGGGCGTTGCCTATCGCTTCTGATCCTCTTCACTTGAGTGGGGGCGGGACGTCCGGTCAGCAATGACCGGGCGTTCTTTCGTTCAGGCCCAAAACCCTATATGTCGTCCTCGTCATCGATCAATATGCGCATCGCCGCCCCATCGGCATCGTCGAACTGGCCATTACGCATGGACCAGAAGAAAGCGGCCAGCCCGGTCAGCCCCAGCAGCAGCGCTATGGGTATCAGGATGAGAACGCCGTTCATTTCTTGTCCGCCGCCCAGCGCAGCCTCAGCGAATTGCCGATAACGATGAGCGAACTGGTTGACATCGCGATTGCCGCCACGAGCGGAGTCACCTTGCCAGCGATGGCTAGCGGCACAGCCAATATATTATAGCCCACCGCCAGCGCGAAATTCTGCTTCACCACGCGCATGGTCGCGCGCGCCGCTTCTATCGCCAGCGGCACGCTCAGCAGGCTGTCGCCCAGAAATACGATATCCGCCGCCTGCTGCCCGACATCGCTCGCAGATGCGGGCGCAATCGACACATGAGCGGCGGCCAGCGCTGGGCCATCGTTCAGCCCGTCGCCCACCATCAGCGGCGCGCGGCCCGAAGCTACCTCCCGCTCCAGCCGCTCCAGCTTTTCCTGCGGGCGCATGTCGCCCTCGCCCGAAATGCCCAGCGGACGGGCAAGAGCATCCACCGCCGCCTGACGATCCCCCGAAAGCACCGCGCAGGGCAGGCCCATGGCGTCCAGCTTCGTCATAGCTTGGGCGGCATCGGGCCGCACGGCGTCCGCAAAGCGGAACAGATGGCGCACACTCTGCCCCAGATCGAGCATGACCGTCATCAGCGCCTCATGCGCCGGGGCCGCCGTCAGTTCCTCCGCAGTAGGCCGGCGCAGCGCGACCTCCCGGCCCTCATAGTGCGCGAATACACCCTCCCCCGCGACATCGCGGATGTCCTCGATCTTCGCGGGGCCGACATCGCTTCCGCCAAGCGCCTGCCGCAGCGCGATGGCGAGCGGATGGCGGCTAGCCATTGCCAGTGCCCTGCCGACCGCCCGCTCCTCTTCGCGCAAAGGCGGAAGATCGACGGGCACGGGCCGACCGAGCGTCAGCGTCCCGGTCTTATCGAAAAAGGCTTCGTCGGCCTGCGCAAGCCGCTCCAGCGCGCTGCCGTCTTTCACCAACAGGCCCGCGCGCATCATCGCCCCGCTCACCACCACCTGCGCCACCGGCACGGCAAGCCCAAGCGCGCAGGGGCAGGTAATGATGAGCACCGCGGTAGCGATCAGCAGGGAGTGATGCCAGCCGGCTCCGGCCATCATCCACCCGGCAAAGCTCAAAGCGGCGAGCGTATGAACCGCCGGAGCATAAAGCCGCGCCGCCCGGTCGGCGATGCGCACATAGCGCGAGCGCGACTGGCCGGCATTTTCCATCAGACGCGCAATCTCGGCGATGACGCGGTCCTCGCCCACCGCCGTCACCCGCATCGTGACAGGCCCGTCGAGATTGAGCGTGCCCGCCGCGACCTCCGCTCCGGGCTGCATCGTTACCGGCGTGCTTTCGCCGGTCAGCAGCGAAAGATCGAACCGGCTGCTTCCCTGCTCAATCACCCCATCGGCCGCAAGCCGCTCGCCCGCCGCCACCAGCAGCCTGTCACCGGGAGCCAGCCTGTCCGCCGCCACCCATCCTTCCTGTCCGTCCTCGCCGATGCGCAGCGCACCGGGAGCCGTGCGCCGCACCAGCGCGGCGGCGCCACTGGCCGCCCGCGCGCGCATCATCTCATCAAGCACCCGCCCGGCCAGCAGGAAAGCGAGCAGCATCAGCGCGCCGTCAAAATAGGCGTCATGGCCGCCGATGATCGTTTCATAGAGGCTCATCCCGGTCGCCAGCAGAACGCCAATCGAGATCGGCACATCCATGTTGGTGGTGCGCACGGAAAGCGCCTTCGCCGCCGAACGGAAGAAGGGCTGGCCGGCATAGGCGACGGCGGGCAAAGCGATCAGCGCGGAAAGCCAGTGAAACAACTGCCGCGAGCTGCCTTCCGCGCCAGACCAGACCGAGACAGAGAGCAGCATCACGTTCATCGCGGCGAAGGCCGCCACCGCCAGCGCGCGCAACAAACGCTGGAGGGCCGCGTTGCGGAGCGCCGCGGCCGCATCGTGCAGCGGCTGAGCATCGAAACCGACAGCATCGAACGCTCGGATCAGTTCCGGTTCGGCCATGTCAGGGTCATGCAAAACGGCAACGGTCCTGGCCGAAAAATTCACCCGCGCCCCGGCTATACCCGTCTGTTGCGGGAGAAGGCGCTCAATCTTCGATATGCACCCCGCGCAATGCATGTCGGGCACGGCAAAGCGGGTTTCGACACCGGCTCCGTTCCACCGCGCGGCGGGCGGCTCGAAGCTCATTGCAGGTCGACTATCTGGTGCAGGCTGCGCCCTTCGACACGCACCGAGACGCGGACGATCCACCGTCCGGCGGGCAGAGGGGAAACGCTCTCGTAGCGCCCGGCACCGATGTTCCTGAATCGTAGCGAGCGTTCAGGCATACGCCCAAGCGGATGATGCGCCACGGCAGCCATCTCCGCGCCGTCGATTGGGCGCGCACCCGCGCCAAGCGAAGCTTCCAGACGATCTCGCGCCCCCCGTTTCACGGCCAGCGACCAGCCCAGCGCCTTTTCCGCCCGCGCCTTTTCCAGCCAGCCGTTGAACTTCTGGCTGGCGACATAGCTGTTCTCGACGATCATGCCGCCGAAGGTGCGGCTGGCGAAGGTCGCCATTACCAGATTGATCGCGATCACCACGCCGAAAAAGGCGACAAGGATCGCCGCCATGTGCCGCCCGGTAAATTGGCTGCGCATATCCTGTTTCATCGGTCCGGCCCTATTGTCCCGCCTGCGGTCTTACGAAGCTCTCGTCATCCTGAGACTTTTCATCGGCGCTGTCCACCGCGCGCAGCGTGAAGAGAAAATCCTCGCGCTCCCCGCCCTTGTGCGGAGCGACCACATAGATGCGCTCCTTTTGCACCTGGTCGGCCGGAACGAGTACGCGTATGCTCCGAGCCGCCTGTTCCCGGCTGGCACCCTCGCGCCACATCACCGCGCCGCCCAGTCCATCGAGGCCGATCTCCATCTCGCGCGGGCGCGCCTCCATATTGCGCAGCTTGATCGTATAGGCATTGCGGATCGATCCGTCCGAGAGCCTCACATATTCCGGATTCCTGTCCGCATTGGCGGAAATGTCGATGCGGGTGCGCACGCCGAGCGCGAAGAGCATCGCAAGCCCGATGCTGCCCCATATCGCGAAATAGGCGAGCGTGCGGGGACGAAACAGCGTCTTGAGCACGGGCGTCGGCTGTTCGCCGCGCATTTCCTTCTCGCTGTCCAGTTCCGTCGCATAATCGATCAGGCCGCGCGACTTGCCGATCTGCTTCATCACCCGGTCACAGGCATCGATGCACAGGGCGCAGGTGATGCAGCCGATCTGCGGCCCCTCGCGAATGTCTATGCCGGTGGGGCAGACCTGAACGCACTGCATGCAATCGATGCAGTCGCCGGTCCTTATTCCTCCTTCGGCCGCTTTCTTGAGGCCATGGGTGCGCGGCTCGCCCCGCCAGTGCTTGTAGGTGACGGTCAGCGATTTCTCGTCCAGCATCGCGGTCTGGATGCGGGGCCACGGGCACATATAGATGCACACCTGCTCGCGCATGAAACCGCCGAAAATGAAGGTCGTCATCGTCAGCACGAATACGGTCATATAGGCGACCGGCGCCGCCTGCCCCGCCCAGAAATCGCGGGTCAAGGTGGGTGCATCAGCGAAATACATGATCCACGCACCGCCGGTCCAGAAGGCAATGAACAGCCACACCGCCCATTTGCGCAGGCGCTTCCACAGCTTGCCTGCGGTCCACGGCGCCTGATCGAGCCGAATCTGGGCGTTGCGATCCCCGTCGAGGAACCGCTCGACATGCTGATAAAGGTCCGTCCACACCGTCTGCGGGCAGGCATAGCCGCACCATGCGCGACCCACGGCGGAGGTGACGAGGAACAGGCCGATGCCCGCCATGATGAGCAGGCCCGCGACATAATAGAATTCATGCGGCCAGATTTCGATGCCGAACATGTAGAAGCGGCGATGCGCGAGGTCGACCAATACCGCCTGATCGGGCGCATAAGGCCCGCGATCCCACCGGATCCAGGGCGTACCCCAATAGATGGTCAGCGTCACCGCCATGATGAACCATTTGAAGCGGCGGAAAGGCCCGTCGATCTGCTTGGGAAAGACGGATTTCCGCTTCTGATACTGACCCAGAGGCGAATTGGTTATGTCACCGGCGCTGCTCATTCGCTTTCACCTCGATGGGGTCAGGGCGCGACAGCATTTGCCGCCTCCCCCGCTGCCTGATCGACCGGAGCCGCAGCAGGCGTCGCTTCGCCGCCACCCAGCGAATGGACATAGGCCGCCAGCATCTTGATCTTAACCGGATCCAGTATCCCGTTCCATGCGGGCATGACGCCCTGCCGGCTGTTGGCTATGGTCTGCGTCAGGCTCACCCGGTCGCCGCCATAAAGCCAGATGCCGTCGGCAAGGTTCGGTGCGCCGAACTGGCGGTCGCCCTTGCCCTCCGGTCCGTGGCATACGGCGCAATTCGCGGTATAGAGCGCCGCGCCGCGCCGAGAGGCGGCGCTGGCCTGTTCCTGGGCGCTGACCACCCGGACAAAGGATACGACATCCTGCACCTGCGCGGGCGTCAGCAAGCCGTCGCGACCAAAGGCAGGCATCATGCTGGCATGCGTTTGCGCGACATCCGGGTTGCGCGCGCCATGCGTGATCGTGAACTCGATCGCCTTGAGGTCGCCGCCCCAGAGCCAGTCGTCATCATTGAGGTTCGGATAGCCCTTCGACCCGGCCGCGCCAGAGCCATGGCACTGCACGCAATGCACCTTGAAGGCCGCGCGCCCGCCCTCGATAGCGGCGTTGAGCAGCTCCGGCCTGGCGGGAAGATCCTCGATCGGCGTCGCACCGATAGCGGAAAGGATCGGCGCACGCTGCTTCGCCACGCCATCCATTTCCTGCGCAAGCTGTTCGCGGCTGTTCCAGCCCCACATGCCCCTGGTCGCGCCGCTGATCCCCGGCCATGCCGGATAGACGACCGTATACCCAATCGCGAAGACGATGCTGGCATAGAAGGTCCAGAGCCACCAGCGCGGCAGCGGCGTGTTCAGCTCCTCGATACCGTCCCATTCATGGCCGACGGTTTCGGTGCCTGTCGGCTGGTCGATGCGCTTGTTCTCAGCCATTGTCGGTGTTCCCCTGATCGCCATCATCGGCGAAGATCATGTTGGCGGCCTTTTCGTTGGCCCGGCGCGATCCGGGACGAAAGGCCCACAGGGCAAGGGCGAGATAGGCGATGACCATCGCCGCCAGCCCGTAGCTGTCCGCGAAATGCCGGAGATCATTGTAGCTCATCGCGCCGTCTCCTGCGGCGCGGCGCTTTCGAAATCGACCAGCGTGCCGAGCATTTGCAGATAGGCGACAAGCGCGTCCATCTCTGTCAGGCGATTGGGATCGCCATCGAAATCGCGCGCCTGCATCTTGGGGTAGCGCCTGGCGAGCGCACTTGTGTCGGCTTCCGGGTTCGCCTGCGCTTCGAGATCGGCATTGGCGTCTCTGATGTCCTCATTCGTATAGGGAACGCCGACATGGCTGAGCGCGGTGAGATGCGCGCTCATATCACCCGCCTTCAGGGCGCGCTCCTTGAGGAAGGCATAGGGCGGCATGATCGATTCAGGCACGACGGCGCGCGGATCGACCAGATGCTGGACATGCCATTCGTCCGAATAGCGCTTGCCGACGCGGGCGAGATCCGGCCCGGTGCGCTTGCTGCCCCACTGGAACGGGTGGTCATACATGCTCTCTGCCGCGAGGCTGTAATGCCCATAGCGCTCCACTTCATCCCGGAAAGGCCGGATCATCTGGCTGTGGCAGTTGTAGCAACCCTCGCGCATGTAGATGTTGCGGCCCGCCAGCTCCAGCGGGGTATAGGGGCGCACCCCTTCCACCTTCTCGACCGTATTGTCGATCCAGAACAGCGGCGCGATCTCGACAATGCCGCCGATTGTCACCACCGCGAGCGCCAGCGCGCCGAGCAGAGTGACGTTGCGTTCGAGCTTCTTGTGCTTTTCGGCAAGAGTGGTCATCGGCTCGGTCCTTATTCGGCTGGCGCTATGGCGGTCGGTGCGACTATCGGGCGATCCTTCGCGGCGTCATAGGGCGTCTCGGTCATCGGCGCCTCCTCGCGGAGATGGCCAAGGATGGTCCTCCAGACATTGACGGTCATGATGACCGCCCCGGCAAGATAGAGCACACCGCCCGCCGCGCGGATGAGATACATGGGGTGCATCGCCTTGACCGTGTCGGAGAAGGCATAGACGAGATAACCGTCCGCTCCATATTCCCGCCACATCAGGCCTTGCATGATGCCCGCGACCCACATGGACGAGGCATAGAAAACGATGCCGATGGTCGCGAGCCAGAAGTGCCAGTTGACCATGCGCAGCGAATAGAGGCGCGTGCGGCCCCACAGGCGCGGCGTCAGATAATAGATGACGGCGAAGGTAATCATGCCGTTCCAGCCCAGCGCGCCGCTGTGAACATGGCCGATGGTCCAGTCCGTATAGTGAGACAGGCTGTTGACGCTCTTGATCGAGAGCATCGGCCCCTCGAAGGTGCTCATGCCATAGAAAGCGAGCGCCATGACCATCATGCGGATGATCGGGTCGGTGCGCACCTTGTCCCATGCACCGTTGAGCGTCATCAGGCCATTGATCATGCCGCCCCAGCTCGGCATCCACAGCATCACCGAGAACACCATGCCCAGCGTCTGCGCCCAGTCGGGCAGCGCGGTGTAGTGCAGGTGGTGCGGGCCGGCCCAGATATAGAGGAAGATCAGCGCCCAGAAGTGCACGATCGACAGGCGGTAGGAGTAGACCGGGCGCTCGACCCGCTTCGGCACGAAGTAGTACATGATGCCGAGGAAGCCGGCGGTCAGGAAGAAGCCGACCGCGTTGTGGCCGTACCACCACTGCA
>CAYOZY010000042.1:0-16185 GCA_964408525.1 uncultured Sphingobium sp.
CGACATGCTCGACGACGAAGCTCGTGCCGCGATCGAGGCCGAGGCCGGGCGTCACCCGGATGTCGTCATCCTCTCGGCGTTGTCGGGCGAGGGCGTCGATGGGTTGCGCCGCGTCGTGTCCGAACGGCTGTCGACCGGCAATCGGGTGCGGACACTGTCCGTATCGACCGGCGACGGTGCGGCACTGGCCTGGCTGCACGCGCATGGCGAAGTGCTCGGTCAGGAGATCGAGAACGACCGGATGATCGTCGAGGTAAGGCTGTCCGACAAGGATCTGGCGCGCTTCGAGGCGCGGTAGTTTCGGTCCTCCGGCGAATCAGCGCTGGGCCTTCACCTTCGCCCATAGCGCTTCCTTCTCGTCGAGCGTCAGCCCGTCAAAGGCCTCGCCCGCCAGGTCTTCCATGGCCCGGAATCGCTTTTCGAACTTTGTGTTCGCCCCGCGCAGTGCCGCTTCGGGATCGATCCCGAGCTTGCGCGCCCAGTTGACCACCGCAAGCGTAAGCGTCAAAGTTTCCCGGTCTTCCGCTATCGTCACTAAGTTTTGTAGGTAATTTAGTAGGCGCCGCCGATGTGCGGCGATGACGCCAACAAGCGGGTGATGATGTTTTCGGCCACTGTCTCTGCGGATTCAACAATGGCCGCTGGCGAGCGGGCGCGGTCGGTTTGGCATGCCTATGCGCAGTCCGAGCTGGCGCCGTCGGGGACGATGAGCGCGTTGGCATTGGAGGGCTACCTGACTGCATTGCTGGTCTGCCCGAAGGAGGTATCGATCGATCTGTGGGCGCTGCGGCCGTGGGGTGACGCGGTGCCACGCTTCCAGGACGATGCCGAGCGGGGCGCAGTGACCGCGGCTATGATCCAGTTCAAAGACGGTATTGCCGCGCGCCTCCTGTCAGGGCGCGACCACTATCGTCCGGCTTTCTTGCCAGTGCTCGGACGACCGCGGCTGGACGACGTCCGGGAGTGGGTCGCAGGCTTCTGGAAGATCGTCGAACTACAGCCTGACTGGTGGCTCCGGCTGCTCGAAGATCGCAAGCTGAGCAAGGCGACCCTGCCGTTCCTCGGATTCATCCCCGGTGGTGACGGCCGATGCATGGAAGAGACCGACAAGAACCGCGACCAGCTTTACGCACATGCCGGCTCACTGGGGATCGCGGTACTGGTGCTCGATCGCCTCCGGAAGAAGCGCGCTACAAGCGCGGCCGCGAACCCGGCTCGCAATGCGCGGTGCCCCTGCGGCTCAGGTCGCAAGTTCAAGCACTGTTGCGCATGATGTTGTCAGGCGGCGAGCGCGGATCGCTCCTGCGACCAGTTCCAGGGCAACAGCTCGGCGAGGCGCTGCACGGGATGGTCGGCGATCCTGGTCAGCACATCCGTCAGCCATGCTTCGGGATCGACGCCGTTGAGTTTGGCGCTCTGAAGAAGCGTGTACAGCACCGCCGCCCGCTCGCCGCCGGCATCCGAGCCCATAAAGCTGTAATTCCGGCGGCCCAGGACGACCGGGCGGATCGCGCGCTCAACAGCATTGTTCGAGAGCTCGGCACGGCCGTCGGTCAGGAACCGCTCGAACGCCGGCCATCGTTCGAGCATGTAGGTCACCGCCGGATATTCCGGCGAGCTCGTGCTGAGCGCCTGTACCGCCCAGTCGAGCCAGGCCTTGAGCCGTGCGACCCGCGCCGCCGACAGCCGGCGCCGCGCCTCGAGACGCACCTGCGGCGTGCAACGAAGATGATCGCGCTCAACCTCGAACAGCCTCCCTATGACCGCCAGCACCTCCGCGGCACCGTCAGATTTGGTGATCGTCCACGCTTCCCACCAGTATCGACGCGCGTGGGCCCAACACCCCGTTTCCAGCAGGCGTGGGACGGCAACGCCGTCGTCGCCCGTAACCAGCCATCGGTAAGCCGCATGGTAACGCGTGTCTCCGTCGGCGTGCATGAGGCCATGTGCACCTTTGAGGATATCCAGGACCGTCCCGTCGCCTTTACTCGCAGCATGGGCATACCAGGCAGCTGGCGGCGCGGGGCCACCCCAGGGCCGCTCGTCGCGCACCGCGCACCACATCCGGCCCTCGCGGGTGCGCGATCTTTCTCGGTCGAGCACCCACATCGGCGTGTCGTCGATGTGGAAGGCGTCGCCCGCGAACACGTGCTCGCCGATCAGCTCCGCCAGCGGCGCACAGAGCCTGGCAATGCCGCTCGTGTAGTTCATCAGCGTCTGACGGCTCAGTTGCACTCGCGACCGCGCCAGGATCTGTGACTGCCGGTTGAGCGGGATATGATCCAGGTATTTCGAAGTCGCGATATGGGCGAGGAACGCGGGCCCCACCATCGCGCGCTCAATCGGCAACGCTGGCGGCGGCGCCTGTCGGGTCGCGTCGCAGTCGCGGCAGCGCATTCTCGGCCGCACATGCTCGATAATCTTTACGGTCGCGGGGATGCGCTCCATCACTTTGCGCCGGTCCTCACCGACCTTGTGCAACCGCGTGCCGCCGCAGTCCGGACACGCGCAGACCGGGTGCATGATCGTTTCACACGGCGCGTCTGCCGGGAATGGCTTGCGCGGGCGCGGTGTCGCCGGACGCCTCGTAGCGGTATCCGTGTCGTTGTCCGCGCGGTCGTCGTTGTCTGCCATGACGGATGCAACCACGTGCCCGTCCTGGTCATCGCGTAGCGACGGACCTTCGAGGTCACCAAGCAAAAGCCGCAGTTGGGCCAGATCCAGCGTCACCTTCTCCGAACGGCGGCCGAAGGCGATACGCTCAAGCTTCGCGATCTGTCCGCGAAGAATGAGAACGAGCGCTTTCGTGTCTTTTAATTCAGCGATCAACAAGCGCGTCAGCACGAGCAGCTGATTATAGTCGGTCGGCAAGTCTTCGGTGGCGAAGTCCATGCGCAGTTATTACAATAGTCGACAACGTTGCGCTAGTGTAATCATATTTAATTGCGCAAGTTAATGGATTATATTTGCTACAGCAGCGCAGGTGCTGCAGTACGCGCCGGCCGCTCTATCTGCCTCCAGTCGATCCCCTCAAGTAAAAGTTGGAGCTGACCACCACTCAGCGGGAGACAGGTATCGACGGTCGTGCGCGGCCATTTGAACCTGTGCTGGCGCTCCATTCGCTTCGCGAACAGGCATACACCCGACCCGTCGAAGTAAATTAGCTTCGTGTAATCGCCCTTTCGCGACCTGAAAATGTACAAATGTCCGTCAAACGGGTCGGCCTGGAACACGCGTTTGACCGCTGCGCACAGTCCCGGCGCACCAAGGCGCATGTCCACCGGCTTGCACGCAAGGAAGACGCGGACATTGTCCCCCAGGAACATCAGGCAGCCTTCAGCGCCCGAACGGTCATTGTCAGCTGCCCCGGTGGCATCGACAGCGGCAGCTTCACGCGCATCGGCCCGGGAAATTCAATCTCGATCATGGCGCTGCCACCGCCCAGCATCGCCTCGACCTCGGCTCGGCCGAATGTGCCAAGGTCGATAAACCCGCCATCCGCAACCTCGTTCGATGCCTTGTCGGCCCGCCGTGCGCGTCGCTCCAGCGTCCCGTGCTTTGCCCGCTCCACCCAATTCAGCAAATGGTCCGGGCTCATCTCGTGCCGCCGCGCGACGGTCGTTACCGTCTCTCCCGGCAATTCCACTTCGGCCACGATCGCCAGCTTCTCCTCGGTCGACCAGGACCGGCGACGGCCGATCTCCTTCGGCACCGACACGGACGCTGCAGAACTCTCCATTATCTGTCCAACAGCAGCAACAGGCTTCATGTCGAAAATCGCCATCAGTAAATCGCCTACTAAACCCTAATGGCGAATTATCGGACCTTACGCCGCGCTGCGGAAGCCCGGCAAACTTTGACGCTTACGTCCGCCCTCGGCGCTGAAATCCGCTACAATGCGGGCGCCGATCCGAACGAAGAGGCGGAAAGCGACCATTACTGGACTCTAGTCGAGCAATTGATCTTCAAGCGGAAGCTGTACTCTCGAGCGGCTGACAACTGACCGGTTTCGCAGTATGTGAGGATCCCGAACGCAACCTTGCGCTGCCCGGCATAACGATAGTCATGATATGTGTGCGCTGAGTGTTGCCGATCGCGGGGTTATCGGCGATAACCGCGGGCGAGCCCCGGTGACCGGATAACGCAGGAGCGCGCAAGGCCGTCAAAGGGTGTATTGCGCGCGAGAGGACGAGAAGAACTCAGTTTGGTCGAGCAGCAGCGCCGCAGGACACGCAAGGCCGAACAGCCCGCGTCGAAGATCTCGGGGCGCGAGCGGATCGTCGCGGCTGCCGCCGAACTCTTCCGGGCAAGGGGATATGCGGCGGTGTCGCTGCGCGAGATCGCGGGCGTTGCCGGCGTAACCACGGGAAGTGTCTACCATCATTTCGCCTCGAAGGACGATGCGGTTCTGGCCGTGATGAACGGTGCGCACAGCGTGATCCTGAATGAGGTAAGCGTGGCGGTGGGCATCCTAGGCCACAAGGCGTCAGCGTTCCAGAAGCTCAGCGCTGCGGTCGAAGCGCATGTCGGTTCCCTGTTTGGTGTGAACAGCCTCCCGGCTGCAACAGTCCGCATCTTCCATCAGGTCCCAAAGGCGGTAAGAACCGCCACGTTGCCCTCGAGACACGCTTACGAGCGCTATTGGATCACGCTTCTCGAGGAATGTCGGGACGACGGTCTCATTGCGGCCGACAGCGATTTGCACCTCGTCGTACCGTTGATTTTCGGTTCGATGAACTGGCTTCTCGAGTGGTTCGACCCCGAAAGGAATGACCTACGGGCGGTGAAACGGGAGACGGTGCGTCTGATCGTGAAGGATTGGCGCGACGTGTACGCATAAAGGCCGAGTCCACTACGGCTACATGCGCTGCGCGGGCTTCTGATATCGGACAGTAGCATTGTCGAACATTATTCACCGAGAACCGAGAGGCGGCGCGCTGAACCGGTCGAGAGGCGGGCAGCGATTGACAAACGTGACCCACCGAGATAACGGTCGTTATGCTTGCTGATGCGTAGCGGCAGAAATTCCGGTGAAAATGCACTTGGCGACATGATGTCACCGCACCCGAGCTGAGTGGTAGGCGCGGCAAAAGGGATCGACATCCTGTTAGTCCTCGAAATGTGCTGGGTCAGGGAGGGAAGGATGAAGCTGGTTCGCTTTACAACCGATGGACGTACCCGCATCGGGAAGCTATCTGGCGGCGGCGTGGTCGACCTGGAGCCGATCGTCACTGAAGTGAACGGCTCAATGCGCACGCTCTTGACGCGTCTCTCGGAATTCCGGGGCGCGATGGAGCGGCTGGACGGGCCGGTCACGCCGCTCTCGCAGGTCAAGCTCGAAGCTCCAGTAAATGATCCGCAGAAATTCCTCGCCATGGGCATGAACTACGAGAAGCACGTCCAGGAAGGTGAGGCCATGGGAATTCCGCGCCCACAAACCCAGATTTTCTTCGCCAAGGCTGTCTCTGCGATCAATGGGCCTTACGACCCCATCGACATGCCGCGCATTTCCGAGCAGCTCGACTACGAGTGCGAGCTCGCTTTCGTGATCGGAAAACGGTGCCGCCACGTGTCGGCGGCCGATGCGCTAAGTGTCGTGGCGGGCTACATGGCCGCCAACGATGTGTCGGTGCGCGACTGGCAGCTGCGCTCGCCCACGATCATGATGGGCAAGTCGTTCGACACGCACGCACCTATCGGTCCGTGGCTGACGCTCGCCGACGAAGTGCCGGATCCGCAGGATCTTGGCATTCGGACTTACGTGAACGGCGAGCAGCGTCAGAACAGCAATACCAGCGACATGATCTACAAAATCCGCGACCAGATCGAGCATCTGTCAGCGGCCATGACCCTCGAGCCCGGTGACATCGTGATCACCGGGACCCCTTCTGGAGTCGGCGTTGTGACCGGAACATGGCTCAAGATTGGCGATGTCGTGCGGGTTGAGATCGATGGCTTAGGTCACATCGAAAACATCGTCAGGGCCGAGCCCTGACATATTGAGCGGGGCACGGCCGCCGGTGGAGCCGGTGTTCCAATGGGGCGGTGACGATGTCAGCGCTTTTTTTGCGCTGCTGGCCCTCCTTGTTGCCCATGCCTTGGGGTCGATCGGTGCTGCGGCATAACAGAAGCAACGGCAGCATCGAGTGACACGACCAGGACTGCGCACCAGGTGTTGTCATTCGCGGTTGACTTTGGTGCGGCAAAATACATAACGATCGTTATGCAAGGAGCGGTGGTTCCAAATCAAACCGCATATGGAGAAGGACCGGGCAAATGCCAGCTAACGAGAACGACCTGCGCCTGACAGGCGGCCGCGCCATCGCGCGGACCCTCATTGATAACGGCGTGACGGACATGTTCGGCGTCCACGGCTACATCAACAACGTGCTCGAGGAGACTTGCCGCCTCGGAGTGAACAACATTCACTTCAGGCACGAGCAGTCCGCCGGCTTTGCTGCTGATGCATACGGCCGGATCAAGCAGAAGACCGGAGTGTGTTACGCGTCGTCCTCGGGCGGCATGTCGAACTATCTTGCGCCGCTGTCACAGGGGATCGGCGCGCTGAGCCCGATGCTGCTTCTAGTAGGGCAGCATGGAACCGCCGGCGACGGCTTGGAGGTGCTGCAGGAAGGCTATGCCGCCGAGTGCTTCAAGACAGTCACGAAATGGACCAAACGCCTCACCGACTGGGAGATGAATTCTTACTGGACACAGAAGGCGCTGCGCGAGACCGTCAGCTATCCCCCCGGGCCGGTCTGCCTCGAGATCCCGCTCAACAACCAGTGGAACCACGGTTCGGCGCCGCAGCGCAAGTACCTCGTCGGCAGCGGTGAACCCGCACCAATCTTCAGCGGCGGCGATCCCCGGCGGGTCGAGCGCGTCGCCGAGCTCCTCCTCGCCGCCAAGCGCCCGCTGATCGTGGTGGGCGACGGTATCTACTGGTCGCAAGGATCCGACTCGTTGCTCGCGCTGGCCGAGCTCATGCAGGTTCCGGTAAACAGCCGCCGCACTGCGCGCGGCGCCGTGTCGGAACTCCACCCGCTGGGCCTGCCCGCCTCGATGCGCGGACCGATGCTGGCAGAGGCCGACCTAATCATCCTCGTGGGCATGCGCGCGGGCGAACTGGAGTCGTGGTTCGAAGCGCCGGACTGGCCGCGCGGCAGCGTCAAGTACGTGCAGATCAACGAGACCCCGCAGGAGCTCTGGTATGCGCTTCCCAGCGAGGAAATGGTCGTCGGCACGAGCCGCCTCGTCATCGAGCAGCTCACCGTGCTGTGCGCGACGACGCTCGGCAGCAAGAAGGTCGAACGCCCCGACTGGGTAGCCCGCGTCGCGGCATTGCGCGAGCGTCACGGCCAGAACCGGAAGACGCTGTTGGAGAAGTTCGCCGGCCGGACGCCGATCCACACTTATGAGCTGACCGATGTGCTCGCCAATGTTGTCGATCACGATGCTTCGGTGATCTACGACTCTTACTCCGGTTCGCTCTACCTCACCGACGCGCTCAAGGCGCGCTTCGCCGGCCAGATACTCGATGCCGGCCCGCGGGTGGCGCTGGGGCAGGGGATCGGCATGTCAATCGGCGCGGCGGTCGCGCGCCCTGGCAAGCAGGTCGTCACGCTGGTTGGCGACGGCGGTATGGGCATTGCCGCGCCCGATATCGAAACGATGATTCACTACAACCTGCCGGCTGTGGTCGTCGTCCTCAACAACAGTTCGTGGGGCGGTAATTCACTTCAAGGCGACGACATTCATCCCAACATTGACTGGTCGGTGGGCAAGAACAATCGTTGGGACCTCGCCTTCGAAGCATTCGGTGCGCATGGTGAATATGTCGAGCGTTCGGAGGATCTGGAACCTGCCATGCGGCGGGCGCTGGAAAGCGGCAAGCCGGCCGTGGTCAATGTCGTCGCTGACTGTGACGGGGTCGATTACTCGCAGGCTTGGCTGCGGCTGAAGTCGGGCGATATGTTCTCGCGTGGCCTCGACGAGATCGGTCCAGAGATCCGCCGCCATTTCGCGGTCACGCCGATCAATGCACTGCGCATCATGAAGACCGCGATGGACAACGGTACGAATATTCCGCTGTCCTTCATTGCCGGCCTGACCGGCAACGACGAGGACTCCCTTCGTGAGCTGGCCCACGCGCGCAGCTTCGAAATCCATTCGTAACACGCGGAGGACAATATGGCAGAGGTAATCCTGGGGCGGGGCGCGCGGACGCCTTTCGGAGACTTCGGCAGGTCGCTGCGCGATACGCCACTCACGGATCTCGGCGTCCATGCGGTGAAGGCGACGATCGAACGCGCGGGCGTGGACCCGGCTCGGATCGATCACCTCGCGTTCGGAAACGTTGTGCCGGTGGACAGGGACAGCTTGTTCGTCAGTCGTCGCGTGGCGCTGGGCGCGGGGATGCCGATCGAATCGAGCGCGGTGAACGTAAATCGCGCCTGCGCTTCGGGCTCGGAAGCGATCGCGGTCCTCGCGCGGCTGGCGATGGTAGGCGACTCGAACATCGGCGTGGCTGCTGGCGGCGAGAACTTCAGCCGAGCGCCCTTCATTCTGCGCTCGTCGCGCTGGAAGCCGTCCCGAGGATCCCAGACGCTCGACGACATGCTTGACAGCGCCTATCGCTCGGCGTTCGGCGGCGAGTTCATGGGGGAGACGGCTGAGTTGCTCGCAGAGCAGTTCGGCTATGAACGCGAAGCGATGGACGTATGGGCGCTCGCAAGCCAGCAACGCGCAGCCGCGGCGATCGAAAGCGGTTTCCTCGCCAGGCAGATTGCGCCGATCACGCTGAAGGACAAGGATGGCGAGCGTCTCTTTTCGCAGGATGAGTATATTCGCTTCGACACAAGCGCCGAGCGCCTGGCCAAGCTTCGGCCGGCCTTCCGCGAGCACGGCAAGGTCACGGCCGGCAACGCCAGCGGAGTAACCGACGGCGCGGCCGCAATCATCGTCGCGGAGCGCGGAGCGGCGGAGGCGGCCGGGATTGAGCCGTTGGCGCGGGTCGTGGCGATCACCACGGTCGGGGTCCCGCCCGAGATCATGGGCGCAGGGCCGGTGCCGGCTATCGCCCAGCTGCTTGAGCGCCAGAACCTTGCTGTAGGCGACATCGACTATTGGGAGATCAATGAGGCTTTCGCCGCGGTCAACGTCCATGTCGAACGTCAGCTCGGCGTGCCGCACGAGCGAACCAACTTGTATGGCGGCGGGATGTCCGTGGGCCATCCGCCGGGTGCCACAGGTCTTCGTATGACGCTGACCGCGGTTGACCATCTGCACATGACCGGGCAGCGCCGAGCGATCATCAGCATGTGCATGGGCGGCGGGCAGGGCATGGCGACCCTTATCGAGCGCATCTGATGTCAGACGCGACCGTCCAGACGCCGCGGCCGGAGCCGCAGTCGGTGTACGAGATGTTCCTGCGCGGGGTCGAGGCCGCCGGCGCGCAGCCCTTCCTCGCTTGGACAGGGTGCGCCGAGCGCGGCTACCTGCCCGAAGGGCTGGAAGTCAGCTATGCAGACGCGGCCCGCGAAATCGCCCGGGTCGCGGATCTCTACAGCCAGGCGGGATATGGACCGGGGCAGCGCGTGGCGCTCGTGCTCGGCAATAGGCCCGATTATTTCTGGCACTTCCTTGCGCTCAATGCCGTCGGCGCCTGTGCAGTTCCGCTTAATCCGGACTATCTCGCCCACGAGTTCGTCCACGGCTTCCGGCAGGCCGAGGTCTCGTTAGTCGTGACGGCCGACGAGTACCTAGACACGGTCATGCAGGCTGTTCATGACGTACCTTGTTGGCTTCCCGTGGTCTCCAGCGCACGCGCTGCCGAGGGCTTACCCGCTCCGGGCATCTCGGCGCATCCTTGTTCTCCTGAGCCGTCCGAACGGCCGGCACTCATCATTTACACCTCAGGGACGACGAGCCGTCCGAAAGGCTGCATTGTCTCTAACGAATCGTGCCTTGCCTCAGGACGCAGCTATGCCGATGTAGGCGGGCTGCTGTCGCTCCGCGAAGACTGCGAGCGGCTATACGTGCCCTTGCCGACGTTCCACATGAACGCAACGGTTCTGGCGCTCAACGCCATGCTGCTGCGGCGCGGTTGCCTGGTCACCACCGACCGCTTCCGTGCGTCGACCTGGTGGCGGGAGATTAGGTCTTCGCAGGCGACCGGTGTTCATTACCTGGGGCTGATCCCCCCGATCCTGCTCAAGATGCCTGAGTCCGGGGATGATGGTGCGACCTCAGTGCGGTTCGGCTTAGGTGCCGGGGTTGATCCTGCGATCCATGCCGCGTTCGAGGAGAGGTTCGGTTTCCCGCTCGTCGAGGTCTGGGGTATGACCGAAACCTCACGCCTGATTGCCAACGCGCACGAGCCGCGCGAGGTGCACACGCGTGCGTTCGGCAGGCCGCATGCTCCGTGGGAAGTCCTCGTCGCCGACGATCAGGGGCAAGCTGTACCGATCGGAGAAGCGGGCGAACTGCTCGTCCGCTGTCGTGGCGGGGATCCGCGCGCCGGCTTCTTTTCGGGTTACATCAACGAGCCCGAGGCGACTGAAGCGGCGTGGTCGGGCGGTTGGTTCCACACCGGCGACGTGGTGCGTAGCGACGACTCGGGCATGCTTTACTTCGTCGAAAGGCGAAAGAACATCATCCGCCGCAGTGGCGAGAACATTGCGGCGGCTGAGATCGAGGAAGTGATCATCGTCAATCATTATGTCCAGGGAGTGGCGGTAGTCGCGGTCCAAGATGCACTGCGGGACGAGGAGCCGATGGCATGCGTAGTGCTCGCTGCCGGTGCAGAACCCAACGAAGAGACGGCCTGCGCGATCTTCGAGCAGGCCAAGGCGCAACTCGCGCTTCACAAGCTTCCGGGATGGATACGGTTCGTGGCGGAGATTCCCGTCACGCCGACCCAGAAGGTGCGCAAGGAGGTTCTGCTTCAGGATTTCGATCCCGAGCACGGCGAGGCGACGTTCGATCTGCGCCCACGCAAGCTTCGCAAGAGAGCGGACACCTAGCGGAGCGGCGCTCGCGATGACGAGCGTGGCGTGTCAGTCTCTGCGAAGCGGAAACGAGAGGAGAGGGATGGATGGAAAGCGATGCCAATCCGCATTTTTCCCGAAGGTCGGTCATGGCGGGGGCCGGGATTGCAGGCGCGATCGTGGCGGGCGCTTCGGGGCAGGCGCTCGCGGCCGCAGGAAGCGCGGCGAGCAAGCAGTTCAATTCCGAAACTGATGTGGTCGTCTGCGGCGGCGGCGGCGGCGGCCTAGCATCGGCCGTGCTGTGCCGCGCGGATGGTCACGAGGTCACGCTGCTCGAGAAGTCGGGCAGCCTCGGCGGTACGGCGGGAAAGTCGGCGTTCTGGTACTGGGTGCCCAACAATCCGGCGATGCAGGCGGCGGGGATCGCGGATCCGAAGCCGGACTTCCTGCGCCTCACAGCGCGGCTGTCGAGCCCGGACACGTATGATTTTAACTCGCCGACCCTTGGGCTCGGACAATGGCAGTACGACATGTGCGCGGCGATCTACGACAGCGGCGCCGCGGCGGTCGAGGCCCTCGCGAAGCATGGCGACCTCAGGTTTCAGCATGTGCCGGCCGCGCCCGACTATTGGGCGGAGCTCGAGGAGAACAAGGCACCGCGGGGGCGCGCATTGGTGCCGGCCGGATCGAACGAAATTTTGTCTGACGGCGGCAGGGTCGCCATCCGGAACATGACGGGCGCAGCGCGACGCGCGGGCGTCAAAATTGCTACCTCGCACCGGGTTGAAAGGTTGATCCGCGATGACGCGGGCCGGGTCGTCGGAGTCGAGGCCTCGCGCTTCGATGGCACGCTCGTCAGGATCAAGGCGCGTAAAGCCGTAGTGTTTGCTACGGGTGGGTTCACCCATGATGCGGAGCTTCGGGCCAGCCACTTGCGGCTGCCGATCCAGGGTGGCTGCGCGGCGCCGACCAACGAAGGCGATATCCTGCGGGTGCTCGCCGACACAGGCGTCCAGCTGGTGAACATGAAGAACGCCTGGGCGGCACCCGCATCGCTTGACAAGATCGCCATGGGTGACGGCGCCCTCGTCAGCACCTTCAAGATGGGCGGCGACTCCATGGTCATCGTCAACAAGCATGGATGCCGAGTCGCCGACGAGAAGCAGCCCTACAACGAATTAGCCGAAGTCTTCGGCGCCTGGGACGGCGCGGCGGGCGAGCACCCGAACCTGTGCCTCTTCTCCATCTGGGACGCGCGGGCGCAGGCAAAGTGCGCTTCTGCCGATTTTGGCAATCTCATCGTTCCGGAAGGATCGGACAACCGCCACGTTATCAAGGCGGATACGCTGGAGGACCTGGCCATCGGCATCGCCGCCAGGCTCGACAGCTTCCGCTCCTCGGTATCGACACGGCTGAGCCCAGATTTCGTCGGTAATCTCAAGGTGACCCTGGCCCGGTTCAACGCGCTGGCGCGCGAGGGCAAGGACGCTGATTTCGGCCGAGGCGAGCGCCTCATCAGCATGTTCCTCAACGGTCCTGCACTCGAACCAGGCCAGCCGAACGCGGCGATGTGGCCTCTAGCCGACAAGGGTCCCTACTACGCCGCCTTGATCGTGGCGGCCTCCCTCGACACCAAGGGTGGCCCCAAGACCGACGTCGATGGCCGGATACTCGATCTGGCCGACAAGCCGATCCCTGGCCTCTACGGCATCGGCAACTGCGTCGCCTCTTGCAGCGGCTCCGCCTATTGGGCGGGCGGCTCCACCATCGGCCCTATTATGACTTTCGCCTATCGCTCCGCGCAGGCCATCACGCTAGACAGCAAGGGGACTCCCGCATGAAAAACCGCACTGCCCTGGCGGGATTGATCGTCCTGGCGTCATCCTCGGGAGCGGCAGCGCAGACCCGCCCACTGGGCGAGAGGCTCTACCACCGGGACTGCGCCGCCTGCCACACCATCGCACGCGGTTCAGGGTCGTCGGAAGGACCTAGCCTCCGCGGCGTCGTGGGTCGCAAGATCGCGTCGGTGCCGGGCTATCGTTACTCGCCTGCACTGCGCCGGCGCGGCAAGGAGGTCTGGACCGCCGCGCTCCTCGACCGGTTCCTGCAGGATAGCCAGAAGTTCGCGCTCGGCTCCAACATGGTCTATTTCTCGGAAGACCCGCGCGAGCGGGCGGCACTGATCGCCTTCATGCGCAGCGCAGCCGCGGTTCGCTAGTCATCCCGCCGGGTGCGCGTCGCGTCAAGATAGCCGAGCATCCCTCGACACGACCACCTATCCCACGGCGTCCCGTTTCACCCAGCTCGGCCAAGGGCTCAGCGCATCAGCGCGAAGCATTTGCGCACCTCTTCGACGAAGATTCCTGGCTGTTCCCAGGCTGCGAAGTGGCCGCCGTTCGCTGCGTCATTCCAATAAACGAGATTGGGCAACTGTCGGCGAACCCATTTGCGCGCGGCCTTGGTGATGTCCTGGGGGAAGGTGCTTACGCCGGCCGGTAGCAGGACAGTCTCCGACTTGGCGAGGGCACCGAAGCTCTCCCAGTAAAGCCGGGCCGCTGAGGCGCCGGCGGCATTGAGCCAGTAAAGCATAATGTTATCAAGGATCGCATCGCGCGAAAGCGCATCTTCGGGCCGGCCTTGGTTGTCTGTCCAGCCGTGCATCTTCTCGTAGATCCATCCGGCAAGCGCAACCGGGGAGTCGACCAGGCCATAGCCGATGGTCTGGGGCTTGGTGGACTGGATCTCGGCGTAGCCGAACTCGAATGCCTTGTAGCGGCGCCTCGCTTGGATCGCTTCTCGTTCTTCGGGATCAGGATTGACGAGGTCCTCGGGCGCAGGGCGGGTCACGGGCATGTTGGTATGGACGCCCGCGAGCCCCGCCGGAGCCTGGCTGCCCATGACTACGGTGACGATCGCGCCCCAATCGCCGCCTTGTGCGAACCAGCGGTCGTAGCCTAGCCGGTCCATCAGCGTGGCCCAGGCACGCGCGACCCGCTCGACCGACCAGCCCGACGTGGCAGGCTTGGCAGAGAAGCCATAGCCCGGCAACGAGGGGATGACGACGTCAAAGGCGTCCTTGGGCCTGCCGCCATGCGCCGGTGGATCGGTCAGGGGTTCGATAACGTCTAGGAATTCGATCACCGAGCCGGGCCATCCATGCGTCAGGATGAGCGGCGCTGCCCCGGCATGCGGCGAACGAACATGAAGAAAATGCACATCGAGCCCGTCAATCTCGGTGCGGTATTGCCCCAAGGCGTTGAGCCGCGCTTCGCAGCGCCGCCAGTCATAACTGACGCGCCAGTAGGCAACGAGCTCCTGCAGGGCAACGAGCGGCGTGCCCTGCGACCAGTTTGGCACAGTCTCTTGCTCGGGCCAGCGGGTAAGATCGATGCGTCGGTTCAGGTCGTCGAGCCGGCCTTCGGAAATCGCTACGATGAAGGGGCGGATGGCAGTCATGCTTCAAGTGAAGCGCGGACGGGCAGGTTGCTCAAACTTATATGAGCGGCCCTCAGCCCATCCACCAGTCCCGACGGACTGCCGACGCGTCCCGGTCCTTGTGCTAGAGGTACTTTGGTCTGTCCGCCGTTTGCGAAGCGGCGGCAGGCTTTGGCGGCTGAGCCGCCTCGCGCCTGCACCCTCCCGATTTCGCCCGGCTTGCTGACAATCTCAACTGGTCCGTTCTTGCGTCTCGGCACCTTAGGTCTCCTCGCCGCTGCCTAGAAGGCGTAGCCAAGCTCGATGCCAAATGTCCTGGGCGGATCGAAGGCACCCAAAACGGGATAGCCAAATAGCGACGCCGATACTTGGGAGGAGGCGACCGTGTTTATATCAGTGAGGTTGCGCACGAAGGCGGAGGCCGTCCACCGGCCGTCCAAATGGGTGTAGTTTATGAACAGGTTGATCTTGTTATTCGCGCGCTGCGAAGTCTCCCTTACGTTGAACGGTGAAAAGTAGACGCGATCGACCCAGCGGCTCTCGGCGCGGAACTGGAAGTCGCCGACGGACGTGGGGAGCGTGTACTGGGCGGAGGCCGAAACCGTATACTTAGGCGCTTGGGATAACTGGTTCCCGGAAAGGTCGATCACACCCAGTTCAGCCCGCGCTGGGTCGGCGGTGCTGAAATCCTTATACTTGCTGTCGAGCAGCGAAACGTCCAGGCCAAGCTCGAAACCGTCGGCGGGGATGGCCTTGATTTCAGCCTCGACCCCTCGGATCTTCGCGCTGGCAGCGTTGACCACTTGAACCACGGCGCCAACGAGCTTCTGCACCTGAAGGTTGTCGTAGCTGTAGCTGAAGGCTGCCACATTGGTGCGCAGGCGCCCGCCGAGCCAGTCTGCCTTGATCCCAATCTCATAGCTGGTCAAGTCCTCAGCCTCGTATGCGGGGTTGATCGCACCGAGATTGAAACCGCCGCTTTTGAAGCCCTTGGCGTAGCTCGCGTAGACCATGGCGTCCGAATTGAACTCGTATTGAAGCCCGATCCTGGGAGAGAATGAGTCCGATCCCACCGAGGCTTGCTGCGTGGCCCGAATGATTGGTGGCGCGGTAGGCGCGGTCACGACATCAAGGCGCGTGGTGAATTCATCAACGTCCTTATCCTCGTCGCTGTAGCGCCCCCCCAGGGTAAGCGTCAGCGCATCGGTGACCTCGAAATCGACCTGACCGAAAATCGCGTAAGATTCCGCCTTGATCGTTCCGCCGTAGTAGAGCCCGCGGGCCAAGGTGTTGGGGCCTCCGACAACTGCCCGGGTCATCGGCGAGAAGTCGTTGTAACCGAAAATGTCTTCCTTGAAGTAGTAGGCGCCGACTAGCCAGTTTCCACGGCCGAACTCCCCGGCAAGGCGCAGTTCCTGACTGTACTGCTTGGAACGCTCGACCATGTTGAAAACGGTAACCGCGACTTGAGTGTTGTCCTGGTCGCTCGACCAACGGACGCGCGAGTCGCGAAAGCCCGAGACCGAGGTTAGGGTCGCCCAAGGCAGCCGCAAGTTGGCCACGGCGGAAAAACCCCAGAATTTGCGGCGGTTCATCGTCTGGCTGTCGGCATAGTTGTTGCGGGGATCGGTCGCCGTTGATCCTCCGAGACGCTGCCCGAGTGGAACGACGCCTGCCTTGCCGGCGCCGAGGTAGCGATAGGTGTAGTGGCTCTGTTGCAAAGATTGGCGGCAGTCAGAGGTAGGCTGTCGCTCTGCGCCGA
>CAYOZY010000043.1:0-10485 GCA_964408525.1 uncultured Sphingobium sp.
TCTCGACAAGCTTGGCATCAACGATCCCGTACTCGACACCGCGCGCGAGCTGGAGCGGATCGCGCTCAGCGACCCTTATTTCATCGAGAAAAAGCTCTATCCGAACGTCGATTTCTATTCAGGCGTCATCCTCTCGGCCATCGGCTTCCCGACCGAGATGTTCACCGTGCTCTTCGCGCTCGCCCGCACCGTCGGTTGGGTCGCGCAGTGGAACGAGATGATCTCCGACCCCGCGCAGAAGATCGGCCGCCCACGCCAGCTCTACACCGGGCCCGTTCAACGCGACTATGTGCCGGTCAGCCAGCGCTGAACTTGACACGACCCGAAACAGGAAGGCCGGTCCGATCGGGCCGGCCTTTTTTCATTGCGCGATCAAGCCTTACCGGCGGCGACCCGCGCCTCTATCGCTTCCCAGATCATGGCTGGAGTATCCGTGCCGTTAAAGGCATCTATCGACACGATTCCGGTAGGAGATGTCACGTTGATCTCAGTCAGCCATTCGCCGCCGATCACGTCTATACCCACGAACAACAGCCCCCGCTTCTTCAGCTCCGGTCCCAACGCGCGGCAGATTTCCCATTCGCGTTCGGTCAGTTCGGTCTTGGCTGCCGACCCGCCCACAGCGAGGTTCGAGCGAATCTCGCCCTTGCCCGGAACCCGGTTGACCGCACCCGCCACCTCGCCATCGACCAGCACGATACGCTTGTCACCCTGCGCGACCGCCGGGACGAACGCCTGCACCATGAACGGTTCGACCCAGCTTGCGTTAAACAGCTCGACCAGCGCCGAGAGGTTCGCGCCATCCGCGCCGACGCGGAACACAGCGTTGCCCGCATTGCCGTAAAGCGGCTTCACCACGATGTCGCCATATTGGCCAAGGAAGCTTTTCACTTCGCCAAGATCGCGGGTAATCATAGTCGGAGGCATGAAACGTGCGTAATCGAGCACGAACAGCTTCTCCGGCGCATCCCGCACCGAGCCGGGGCGATTGACGACCAGCGTCTCGCCCTCGATCCGCTCCAGAAGATGCGTCGCGGTGATGTAGCTTAAGTCGAAGGGAGGGTCCTGCCGCATCAGCACGACATCGGCGTCACGCCCGAGATCGAGGCCCACCCATTCACCGAAGCTGAAATGATCGCCCTCGACGCGCTGCACCGTGACCGGACGCGCCCGCGCCAACAACCGCCCGTCACGCCATGTCAGTTCGCTCGCTTCATAATGCCAGAGCGCATGTCCACGCGCCTGAGCACCGAGCATGATCGCAAAGGTCGAATCCCCGCCAATCCTGATCCCCTCCATAGGGTCCATCTGCACGGCGACTTTGAGTGACATGGGGTTAATCTCCGAAATAGACGTTGCCCAAATGGCGCGGCGCGCGGCGCGGCGCAAGGAGGATCACGTCGATTTGCATATCGTCGCCCGGTTTCAGGTAGTGATGGGCCACGCTTTCCGCCGCCGAGGCAACCCGCGCAAGGCGGCGCTCGTCGATGGCGAGATCGAGTTCCGCCTCGGTCGCCCGCGCTTTCACCTCGACGAAGATGACGAGATTGCCGCGCCGTGCGATCAGATCAATCTCCCCAGCTTTCGTCCGCACGCGACGGTCAAGAATCGACCAGCCCTTCAGGCGCAACCACCATGCGGCGATACGCTCGCCCTGTCGCCCGCGCTTCTCGGCGACGAGGCGAGCGCGCGATTTCATCCGCCCTTGATTTCCAGCGCGCGAGCATAAAGCGCGCGCCTGTCCAGCCCCGTTGCCTTCGCCACCTCACCCGCCGCCTTGGCCACGGGCAAGCGCGCCAGTGCTTCGCGCAGCAGGACGTCGGCATCATCGGCAGAAGCCTTCGCCGCCTCCCCAGGCGGGCCAACGATGACGACGATTTCGCCCTTCGGCCCGGCCTGTGCACAGGCTGCCGCCAGCTCCGTCAATGTGCCGGTGCGCACCTCCTCATAGGCCTTGCTGATCTCGCGCGCTATAGCTGCTTCGCGCTCGCCCAGCGCAAGCGCCATATCCGAAAGCGAGGCGGCAAGCCTTGGCCCGCTCTCATAAAAGATCAGGCTCGCCCGCACCGCCGCGATCTCGGCCAGCGCATCGGTGCGCGCCTTAGATTTCGCGGGCAGAAAGCCCATGAACAGGAAACGGTCGGTCGGCAGACCGGACAAAGTGAGCGCCGCAATCGCTGCACAGGGGCCGGGGATGGTGGTGACGGCCCTTCCCGCCGCGCGCGCATCGCGCACCAGCTTGTAGCCGGGATCGGAGATCAGCGGTGTCCCGGCATCAGAGAGCAACGCGACCGATTCGCTCGCCATCCTCTCGATAAGACGCGCGCGCACATGTTCGTCGCTATGGTCGTGATAGGGGATCATCGGTCGCTCCGACCCTGCATGGCGCAGCAGCTTCGCGCTGACCCGGCTGTCCTCCACGGCGACCACATCCACGCGGCATAAAAGGTCGGCCGCCCTCGGACTAAGGTCAGACAAGTTGCCGATTGGTCCGGCTACGATATATAGGCCCGGAGAGAGAGCTTCCACCATGAGGGATTGCAATGGCAGAGACGGGTGCACTTCGGCAAGCGGGCATATGGGCTGCCGCGCGTAAGGCGGGCAAAATTCTGGTGCTCGCAAGCGGGCTGTTTCTCGCCGCTTGTCAAACGATTGTGCCGCGCGGCACGGGACCGGGCACCACCGGACCAGCCCAGCCCGCTCCCGTCGAGCCGGGCCTGCCCACCGACACCGAGAGGCACCGAATCGCCCTGCTCGTGCCGCTCTCCGGCGGCAATGCCGGGGTCGGCCAGTCGATCGCCAACACAACCACGATGGCGCTGCTCGATACCGCGGCAAAAAATGTGCGCATCACCAGCTATGATACCGGCAAGGGCGCTGCTGCTGCCGCCGCCAAGGCAATCGCGGACGGCAACCGGCTGATCCTCGGCCCGCTTACCGCCGAGGAGGCTAGTGCCGCTGCCCCCGCCGCGCGCAAGGCAGGTGTGCCGATTGTCAGCTTCTCGAATGACAGCAGCGTCGCGGGCAATGGCGTTTTCATTATGGGATATTCGCCCGCCCAATCGGTGGAACGGGTAGTCCAATATGCGCGCTCAAAGGGGGTGGAGCGTTTCGCCGCCCTCGTTCCCGCGAGCGATTATGGCGAGCGCACCGGCAATGCGATGCTTAACGCCGTGCGCGCGGCGGGCGGAACGGTCGTTTCGATGCAGAACTACAGCCGCCGCGCAGGCTCGCTTACCGCAGCCATCGGCAAGCTGGCGCAGGCATCAGACTATCAGGCGGTGCTGATCGCAGATGGCGGTCGCATCGCAATTCAGGCTGCTCCTCTCATTCGCAAGAATGGCGGCGCCAATGCGCGCATCCTCGGCACCGAGCTGTGGAACACGGAAAGCGGCCTCGCGACGAGCCCCACGATGCGCGGCGCATGGTTCGCCAGCGTATCGGACGCCTATTACCGCCAGCTCGCGACCAAATATCGCGCACGCTTCAATGCCGCGCCCTATCGCCTTTCGGCGCTCGGCTATGACGCCGTGCTGCTGACGGTACGCATTGCGCAAGACTGGAAGGTCGGAACGGCGTTTCCGACATCAAAGCTCACCGACAAGGGCGGGTTTGCCGGGATAGACGGCGCCTTCCGCTTCGGGCGCGACGGTATAGCGGAGCGCGCGCTGGAGGTGCAGCAGGTGGGCGACGGGCAGTTCAGCGTGATCGACGCCGCGCCCGGAGGCTTCGGCGGGTAAACCGCCCGCGCCGTTCGGTCACTACTCGGTCGGCAATGTCAGGATGAATCGAGCGCCTTGCCCCGGCGCGCTCTCTATTGTGAGATCACCCTTCATCGCGCGGGCGAGGCGGCGCGAAATATAAAGGCCAAGGCCGCTACCGGCGGCGTCATCGCGTCCCAGCCGCTCGAACTTGTCGAAAATGCGTTCCTGATCTTCCGGCGCTATCCCGCGCCCCTGATCCGCGACAACCAGCACCGCCATGCCGTCCTCATTGTTGGCGCGCAGCCATATGGTCGACTCTTCGGGCGAATAGCGGATCGCATTGTTGAGCAAGTTAACGATGATCTGTAGCGCGCGGCGAAACTCGCCGATGGCGGGCACGGCTTCCCCGATGGCGGGCGCCTCGATCCGGATGGTCCTGCCCGCAGACTTCACGCCCAGCAGGCCCGCAGCCCGCCGCGCCAGATCGGCGAGGTCGATTTCCTCGCGCGCGACATGGAAATTTGCGCGGTCGATCGCCTGAAGATCGGCAAGATCGTCCACCAGTTCCATCAGATGCCGCCCCGCATCCGCAATATCTGCGGCATAGGCAGCGTAATCATTGCGCAGCGGCCCCTCGATCTGCCTGCTGATCGTTTCGGCATTGGCGATGATCCGCCCCAATGGCTGGCGCAGGGCAAGGTCGAGCCGCTTGCCGAAATCGGGCATCATCGGGGTCGCATCGGCGGATTCCGGGGCGGATTCGGACGGAATCGGGGAAGCTGCTTCATCCTCCGCCAGGCTGGCCTTGCCACGATAACCCAGGAAAGAACCATCAGCGTCGAACAGCGGATGACCAGAAAGACGACAGGGCCGCCCGCTGCCCTGCCCGCACGCGGCAATGCTGTAAAAGGCGCGGCGCGCGGCGATGGCCGAGGCGAGCGGGTGCCCCTCGCCGGGATCGTCCGCGAAGGTCGCGAAAAACTCGTCGCCTGCCGCCCCATCCATACCGGCGCCAAGCTGTATGAAGCGCATTTGCGCGTCGGTGCGCCAGTCCACCCCTTCGGGCGCGAGCGTGATTTCGGCAGCCCGCGCCGCCTCGCTTTCATGGCCATTGGGATGCGGCGCTTCCTGCCATTCGGAAAAGCGCAACTCCACGCCATCGTCATGAGGCTTCGCGCGCACCCACAGGCGGATGTCATGATCCTGCCCGCCGATAAGCAGTGGCCGCGCGATCAATATCTTGAGGCGCCGGGCAAGACGCGCCACATCGGCGATCTGGGGCACGGCTATGCGGCCATCCGGCTCTCCGCCCGCCGCGCGCTGAAGCCGCAATATTTCATCATCGGCCTGACGGATGCGGTCTGCGGCATCTAGCCGCGCCACCACGACGCCTCCCTGCGCGGCATCAATGGCCATCATGATCCCACCGATCCCGGCTGACGATCACGATACCGGGCAAGCCTGGCCCTCAGCGGTTCCGCCACGCCGAGCGCAACGACAACTTCCGCCGCAACCCCTTGCGGCATCAGTTCATATTCGTCCGCATATTCGACCAGCACCGAATCATCGACTCCCCGCGCCACGCTCCTGCGCCCTAGCACGAGCCTCACCGCAACTTCACGCGGGAAATCCGCCGCGCGGCACAGACCGAAGATCAGCCGCTCATCTCCCTCGACCATTGCGCGAACGAGCGTCGTGATTTCGATCGCCGTACGATGCGCCAACAGGGCCAGCAGCACCATGATATGGCGGTTACGCGCAAGATAGAGAAATTGTTCCGCTTCGATTTCCTGCGCGCGCAGCCGATGCCCGAGCAATGCGGCCATCGCGATGGGCGTGGTCTGCTCGTCATGGCGCGCGATGAGTGCCGCGCCCGCACGATCGATCAGGCTCATGACGTCGGCATCGGGCAACGCGCCGGTACGCATCATCGCATCTGCAAGGATCGCGCCAACGGTCCACACCAGGTCCGGCAGGATTTCCGCAGGAAGGTCGGCGCGAATCGGCAGGTCGTCCGGTCCAGAGTCGCTCCATCCGGCCTGTGTCAGCGCGATCGTTGAAAGCGCGTCAAGCACCTGGGGCGTGAAAGGCACCGAGGCAGGTTCGCTATCCTCGCCTGCGCCAGCAAGGAACGAGTCCTGCTGCATCAGGCCGATCGCGGCACGATCGCGAAAATGATTGAGCAGCGAAGGATCGAGCAGTGCCGGGCGGGCGAGGACAGCTCTCCAGCAATAGCCGCCCTCAAGGGAATTGATGGCATCCGCGGCGACGGAAGACAGGCTGGAAATCTCCATCCGCAGCTCGATTTCGACCGCGCAGATGCATCCCCCCGCGTGGCGCCGGGTGCGCGCGATCAACGCATCCGTCCAGCGCGTGTCCGCGCCTTCGAAGCAGCGTTCGCGCAGGATCGCATGGCGCAAACCAGCGCTCTCCGCCCCTTGTATCAGGGGCGGCAGCAATCGGGGCCAATGGAAATCAGCCCAATTCCGCTCTGGCGACGGATCGCTCATCTGGTGAGTATTAAACCATCGCAGTAAATATAGGCTAAACCCTGTTCGCGGGCCTGCTCACGGACCTTATCGCGACTTTTTGCGCTTTTCCGCCCGTGGCTGGCCCAAAAGCAGCAGCGCTGCGAGCGATAATATCGCCAACAGCGCGCCAACCGACAGGGCTGCCGCCACATTACCGCCCAGATAGCCGGCAATCAGGAACAGGACTACGCTTCCGGGCGTGATCAGCGCCCAACCCGGCAGAGTTGTCATGCCGCCCTTGCGCACCACTAGCGCCGCCGCCATGCAGAGCAGGCCCAAATGCAGGCCATCCGTGGCCGCTCTGTTCTGCGAACCGATCCATGCTACACCGATGGCGATGATGGCGGCGGGAGCGAGATCGAGCACGACATGCCCCGGCCCTTGCTGGGTCAGTCCGGCCAAATTCCGTCCCACCATCTCCACCAGCAGCGCCAGCAGGAACAGCAGCAGCGGCAGGAAGGTCCAACCCGGCAGGGTCGCGAGCAGCCCTGTCAGCGCCGTCCCCGCCGCCGTCCAGCCGATATGCGTGGGCGAAACCTGCATGCGCAACAAATGCGTCGCTATCCAGCGTGCGACCGGCCCTATCACATAGCGCTCAGCGCCGGCGCCATCATGCGCACCGCTGTCGCTCGGCTTGGCCAGCGCCTTGCCGACGAGATCGGCGCCCGCTTGGGTTTCGACCAGCGCCACCCGCCCTTCGCGCACATCCGCGAGCGGAACGGACACTCGCCGGGGCGTGTTCTGAACCACCGCACGCAACAGGGTAAGCACGAGATCCCAGTCGCCGATCAGATCGAGCGTGTTGAACAGGGTTTTGGGCGCGACGCGAGCTACTCCTGCCCAGCGGCAGGCGGCATCAACCCGCTCGAACTGTGCCGTGGTCGCCTCGTCATCGACAACGAGCAGCGCATTGCCCTCTTCCTCGGCCAGCGCCATCACATAATGCTGGTCGGCGACCATACCATCGGCGAACAACAGCACGTCGCTTTCGCGCGGCAATTGCCGCACGAGGCTGGCCATATCGCGCACGAGAAAGACCTGCGCCCCCTCCGCGCCGATCCTGTCGACCAGCCGCGAAAGCGCGGGCGTCACCACCTCGACCATCACGAAAAGTTGATCCGCCCCGGCCATGAGCGCCTGCCGCGCCTGATATTCGATCAGGGTTTGCGAGGCAAAAACAAGCTGCGCACGCGAAATATCCGGTCGATCGGACGAAACGGCCGTAGCGGAGAGGATGGCGGCGAGTGGCATGAATGACCCGTGCTATGCTTTGCCACCCTCTTCGCAACATGCGCGACGATATGCAAGCCGTTGGCGCGAAACGGGTGTAGCGGTGCGGATTAGGTTGGGAAAATTCAGTCGAGCGAGAGCGCGGCCAGCGCCGAACGCAGCCGCCGAAGCGATTTTGCATCGCCCGGAGCCGCGTCCTGCGCTTCGTCGGCAAGCGCTATCATGTGAACGACGCCGAAGCTGCCGCACAGCCCCTTGAGGCGCCACAATGCCAGTTGCCAGCCGGATTCATCGGCCGCGCGGGCGAGCAGATCAAGCTGACGGTCGGCGCTTTCAAGAAAGGCACGGCGCAGGTCATGAACCAGAGCCTGATCGTCTCCGACCGCCGCGGCCAGAGCCGCATTGAGATTGCCACCTTCAAACGCCATCACGCCGGTTTAGCGCCTCAAGGTTAATACAGGGTTGAAAATTGGCGTTTGCGCGCCGAAAAAACCTGCTACACCATCGCCATATGAACCGGGGGATGAATATCGTGGGCCTGAGGCGCGAGGATCAAATGGCACGGGGGAACGTCAGAGACGACGAAGAATTCCTGCTGCTCGATGCCATTTCCGAGCCCCTGAGTGAACAACAGGGCTTTCATTACAGCGAGGACGAGCTCCTGCTCGGCGACGCAGGGCGTGAGGGCAATCATCCCTTCTGGCTGGGCGCGGGCAAGGCGCTGATCCTCAGCGCCGGACTGGCTTGGCTCGGTTTTGCGACATGGCTGTTGGTGCGACGCGATTTCCGGCTCCCCGCGCTCGAACAGATACCGGCGGCGGCGACCAGCCTCGCGACGCCGCTCATCCTGCTCGGCATGCTCTATATCATGCTGGCGCGCGGCAGCCGGGGCGAGGCGGACCGCTTCGCCCGCATCACCACCCAGCTCCGCCATGAAGCTGAAGCGCTCGACATGCGACTCGCGCTGGTGAACCAACAGCTCGATACCGCGCGCAATACCATGCACGAACAGGCGACCCTGCTCGAACATTATGGCGGGTCGGCGAGCGTCAACCTCGAATCCGCCGCCAAAACGATGGCTCAGCATGCCAGCACCTCCGCGCAGCAGGCGGAGATCATCGAGCGCGCGGGCCTCGCGCTGGCGCACCAGTTCACCCAGCTCATCGACATGATGCCCGCCGTTGAGGAACGTGCGGGCCGCATTTCCTCCACTCTGTCGGATGGCAGCGAGGCGATGGCCGACAAGGTCGAGCGGATGGAAAAGCGGATGGAAGCGCTCGTCCGCCTGATCGACGAAGCGCGCTCGCGCTCTTCCGGCGCGACGCAAAGCCTCACCGCCCAGTTGCTTCAGATACAGGACGCCAGCCGATCCGCCTCCGAAGAGGTGAACGGCATTGCCGACATCAGCGCAAATATGGTCGGCGCCGCGGTCGATCATGCAAAAAAGTCGCTCGACGAGATCGGCATGACGCTGGAAATGCGCACCGCCGACCTCAATGTGCTGGTCAAGGAATCGCGGATCGCCTTCGAAAATATCGGCCACGATGCCATTGGCGCCTATGGAGAGAATATTTCGGCCATCGAAACGCGCCTTCAGGATCTGGACCGGCTGGTGCGCGAACAATCCGCCGCGATTTCTTCCATCGGCACGGAACTGGCTGGCAAGATCGGTCACGTCCGCGAGCATTTCGCAGCCATGGAAAGCCAGAGCGTCAGCGGCTCCGAACAGATGGCTCGCGCCCTTGGGGAGCTTGAACGCCGGACCATTCAGCTCGACGAAGCCCTGCAATCGGGCAACCGCACCGCCGAGGCGATGATCACCCGCTCGGAATCACTGCTGCTCGCGCTCGATGCCAGCGTGCGCGAGCTGGACGAAGGTCATCCTGCGGCGCTGGCCCGGCTCGATGAGAAGATCGGCCAGAGCAAACATCTGCTCAGCGCGCTTACGCCCGAAATCGAGAGCCTTGAAGCTGTTTCCGCCGCCATACTCGGTCGTGCGAAAGAAACGGAGGAACTGCTAGGCGGTCAGGGACGCAAGCTCGGCCAGTGGCTCGAAAATGGCGAGGCCTCGCTTGCCTCCTGTCAGGATCAGGTCGCGACTTTGCAGCGGGCAATGGAAGCCGCCGATCATGATGCGCGTCGCCTGACCGACAGCTCAGGTCCGCAACTGGTCGCGACCCTGCTGCGTGTAAAGGAAACCGCCGATCAGGCCGGAGAACGCGCGCGTCAGGCGCTCTCGCGCGCCATCACCGAGGCAACGAGCGAACTGGGCGATGCCAGCGAAAGGGCTCTGGCAGAGCGTCTTGGCCCTATATTCCAGGCGCGGATCGAAGAAGTAAGCGCGGTGGCGGAACGGGCTGTGCAGGCCGCGCATGTCGCCTCGGACCGGCTGATGCGCCAACTCATCACCATCGCCGACACCAGCGGCGCGATCGAACAGCGCATAGCCGAAGCCACGCAAGCGGCAGAACAGCGCGAGCAGGATCATTTCTCGCGCCGGTCGGCGGAGCTGATAGAGGCGCTCAACAGCGCATCCATCGACATCAGCAAGATACTGGCGGAAGATGTGGGCGACACGAATTGGGCGGCCTATTTGCGGGGCGACCGGGGAGTGTTCACCCGCCGGGCCGTGCGCCTGCTCAGCAGCGACGAGGCTCAGGATGTTCACGCACTCTACAATGACGATGCGCACTTCCGCGAGAGCGTCAACCGCTACATCCACGATTTCGAGGCTATGCTGCGCGCCATATTGGCGGGGCGCGAGGGCAGCTCGCTCGGCGTCACTCTGCTTTCGTCCGACATCGGCAAGCTCTATGTCGCGCTGGCGCAAGGCATAGAGCGGCTCAAGGGCTAACCCCAGCCGCGCTCTCCAGCCCTTCTCCGGCGATCAATCCTTGCGATAGGCGAGGATGTTGAGATCGTCTGCCGTGATCCAGCCGTTGACATAATTGGCGTAGAACAGCCCGAACAGCAGCAGCGAGAGCGCGGTCGCGGCGAGCATCACCCTCGTCGGGCGATAG
>CAYOZY010000043.1:10495-16049 GCA_964408525.1 uncultured Sphingobium sp.
CGGCGCGCTGTCCGCCTGCCCCGGCACCAGCGTCTCGCCGGTTTCGTCAGGCGTTTTCACGCCAAAGGGCAGAACGAAGAAAACGCTCATCACCCAAAAGAGGAAATAGATGGCGAAAATTGCGAACCAGTTCATGACGCGCGCCTTCTATTCCTGATCGGTTCAGATGTCGATGATGAGCACATCGACGACCGGCTTCTTGCCCGTCCATCGCGTAGCGACCCGGCGCACGGCCAGCCGCAGGCGTTCGCGCAATGCCTCAATCTCGTCCGGCCCGGCGGTCATCGCCGCGACCGCCTCGGTTCGCGCTTCTTCGATGAAGCCTTCGCGATCTTCCTCCAGCGGGACACCCTGAAGCCTTAGCTCCGGTTCGCCCATGAGTTTTCCGGAACCATTGCGCGCAACGGCAACGCTGATCTGGCCGTTTAGCGCGACCTTGCGCCGTTCGTTGATCGCACCGCCATCAGCCGGCAGGATGATATCGCCATCGAGCACCAGCCTTCCCGCTGCTTCGTGGCCGACGATCTCCGCCTTGCCCGGAGCGAGCCGCACGATATCGCCGTTTTTCTGCACCACCGCATTCTCGATGCCATGAGCGAGGCCGAGCCGCGCCTGCTCCGCCATGTGCCGGACCTCGCCATGCACCGGAAGCAGAATTTCCGGACGTATCCAGTCATACATAGCCTTGAGTTCCGGGCGTCCGGGATGGCCCGACACATGAATATGCGCTTGCCGCTCCGTCACCATCCGCACATTCGCCGCTGCAAAGGCGTTTTGCACGCGTCCGATAGCGATCTCATTGCCCGGTATCTGCTTGGAGGAAAAGACGACGACATCACCCGCGCCCAGCTTGATCGGATGCGTTCCTTCGGCGATGCGCGCGAGCGCCGCGCGCGATTCCCCCTGCCCTCCCGTCGCGACGATCATCACCTGGCGCCCCGGCATGTCCATGGCCTGATCCCAATCAATGAGCGGCGGCAGATCGTGAAGATAGCCGTTGGCCTTCGCCACGCTGACGATGCGATCGAGCGAACGCCCCGCCAGACACAGGCGCCGCCCGCATGCCCGCGCAACATCGCCCAGCGTCTTGAGCCGCGCGACATTGGAGGCAAAGGTCGTGACGACGACGCGGCCCTGCTCGACCTTCACCACCTCCATCAGCCCATCGCGAACATCGCCTTCGGAGCCGCTGGCACTCTCGTTGAACACGTTGGTGCTGTCACACACCAGCGCCAGCACGCCTTCGTCACCAATGGCGCGCAACTGCGCCTCGGTCGCAGGCATGCCAATCAGCGGTTCGTCATCCAGCTTCCAGTCGCCGGTATGGAAAACGCGTCCGAACGGCGTATCAATGACCAGCGCGTTACCTTCCGCGATCGAATGGGCGAGCGGCACATAACGGAAACCGAACGGCCCCAGCGCGAAGTCGCCTTCATTGTCGATCACATTCAGCTCAACCTTGTCAGCCAGCCTTTCTTCCTCCAGCTTGCCGCGGATCAGCCCGGCGGTGAACGGCGTCGCATAAAGCGGCACACCGAGATCGGCCGCGAGATAGGGCACCGCGCCAATATGGTCCTCATGGCCATGAGTGAGCACAATGCCCAGAAGATCGTCCGCCCGTTCCTCGATGAAGGCAAGGTCCGGCATCACCAGCTCTATGCCGGGATATTGCGGATCGGCGAAGGTCACGCTGAGATCGACCATCACCCATTTGCCGCGACAGCCATAGAGGTTTGCGTTCATGCCGATCTCGCCCGACCCGCCAAGGGCCAGGAAGAGAAGCTCGTCTCCGGGGGTCATCAGTTGTGCAAACTCCGTGCGTAAATCATCGCCAGCCCGTCTATGGTGAGATCGGAAACGATCCTGTCGAATATGGATGTGTGTTTATCGAACAGCACAGCAAGGCCGCCGGTAGCGATAACCTTTACAGGTCGGCCGATTTGATCGCGCAGGCGCTCGACCAGCCCCTCCATCATTGCGACATAGCCCCAGAACACGCCGATATGCATTTGTTCCTCGGTGGTACGGCCGATGACGGTGGAGGATTCGGGCGCCTCTATGGCTATGCGCGGCAACTTAGCCGCGGCACTGACCAGCGCATCAAGCGAAAGGTTGATGCCGGGCGCGATAATGCCCCCCTTGTAGGCACCCTTATAGTCGACCACATCGAAGGTTGTCGCCGTGCCGAAATCAATGACGATCAGGTCGCCTTCGACCAGCGCATGGGCAGCGATGGCATTGACGACGCGATCCGCGCCGACCGATTGCGGCTCCGCCACATCCAGCACTATGCCCCAGCCCGCCTTGCCCTCGCCCGCTATCACCGGATCGACCTTGAAATATTTGGTCGAGAGCACTTCAAGGTTGTGCAGCGCGCGCGGCACGACCGTTGCGATGATGACGGCATCTACATCGCTCATCGCATAGCCTTCGAGACTGAGGAGCTGGTTAAGCCACACGGCATACTCGTCTCCCGTGCGGCGCGGATCGGTGGCGATGCGCCAGCGGGTGCGGATGGTGCCGCGCGCGCCGGCCTCGCCGGGTTCGACGAGCGCGAAAACCACATTGGTGTTGCCGGCATCTATGGCCAGTAGCATCGAAACTCTCCGAATTGTCTGTCGCGCTATAGCAGAAACACGTCGCCCGCATGAATGGCACGTCTGGTTCCATCCGCCAAGCGCAGGATGAGCGCTCCTTGCGAATCCAGACGTTCATAGCAGCCGTAAACGCGCTCGCCATCGGGCAGTTCGGCGAAGAGCGCTGTGCCTACAGGATGGGCGCGCTCCTCCCACAGGCGAAGCACCGGCTCGACGCCATAGGTGCGCCAGCGCAGCAGCGCTTCAGCGAAACGCTCGCCGAGCAGTTCGAGGAGAGACGCGGCATCCGCGCCTGCCGCGCCCAGGGCATGCAGGCTCGTCGTCGCCCTGTCGGGCAATTTCGGGGCGCTGGCGATGTTGATGCCGATGCCGATGATGACCGCATCATCTTCGCGCTCCAGCAGCATGCCGCACAGTTTCGCATGATCCGCCATGACATCGTTCGGCCATTTGATCGTCAGCACGCCCGCGCCGACGAAATCTGTCAGTGCGTCATGCACCGCCACCGCCGCGACAAATGCGAGCGTCGCGGGGGAAGGATCGCGCGGGGAAAGGCGCACCAGCGTCGAGGTGAAGAGATTGCCCTGCGCGCCCTCCCATGAGCGGCCCATGCGGCCTTTGCCGGATGTCTGGCGCTCGGCGCGCAGCCAAGTGCCCTCTCCGGCACCTTCGCGCACCAGTGTCTTCATGTCCTCATTGGTGGAACCGGTTTGCGCAACCGTGCGGATGTCGAGCGCCACGGGCCTTTAGTGCAACGATGCAGCAGCGGCCGCGCTGATGCTCGCCAAAGGCCCGTTGAACAGATAACCGATCACCAGCAAAGCAGCGCTCACCGCAATCAACGCACTTTCGAGGCGGCTGGCGGCCGGGGCATAGTGCGCTACGGGTTCATCGAAATAGATCGTTTTGATGATCTTGAGATAATAGAAGGCGCCGATTACGGACATGGCGATACCGAAGGCGGCGAGACCGGTCATGCCAGCGCCGACCGCCGCGTCGAACACCAGGAACTTCGCCCAGAAGCCCATGAGCGGCGGGATGCCGGCAAGCGAGAACATGAAGATGGCGAAGGCGGCGGCCAGCCCTTTGCGGCTCTGCGACAAGCCGGAAAGGCTGGCGATCTCTTCCACAGGGTTGCCATCCTTGTCGCGCATCTGAAGCACGCAGAGGAAACTGCCGAGCGTCATCACTACATAGATGGCAAGATAGCTCATCACCGCGGCAACGCCTTCTGCGGTTCCTGCCGCAAGGCCGATCAGAGCGAAGCCGACATTGTTGATCGAACTGTACGCGAGCAGCCGCTTGATATTGGTCTGGCCAATTGCGGCGACCGCGCCGAACAGGATCGAGGCCAGCGCCACGAAGATCACGATCTGCTGCCAGCTCGAAATCGCGCTGCCCATCGCCTCCATGGCAACACGCACGGTAAGCCCCATGGCGGCGACCTTGGGCGCGCTGGCGAAAAAGGCGGTGACGGGCGTGGGCGCGCCTTCATAGACATCCGGCGTCCACATATGGAAGGGCACGGCGCTGATCTTGAAGGCAAGGCCGGTCAATACAAACACCAGCCCGAACAATTCGCCGCGCGACAAGCCATCGGCCATTGCGGTCGCGATGCCGTCATAGGCGGTCGAGCCGGTGAAGCCGTAGAGCAGCGAGATTCCGTAGAGCAGGATGCCGCTCGCCAGTGCGCCCAGAACAAAATATTTGAGGCCCGCTTCGGCCGAGCGCCCGTCCTGTCGCATGAAGCTTGCCAGCACATAGGCGGCGAGGCTGTTCAGTTCCAGCCCGACATAAAGCGTCAGCATGTCGCCCGCCGACACCATCAGGCCCATGCCGACGCAGGCGAAGACGATCAGAATCGGATATTCAGCGCGAATGGCGCCACCATTGCTCCCCGCCCCGCCCGCAAAGAAGCGCGGCGCTATGACGATGCTGACGGCTGCAGCGCTATAGATCAACACTTTGGCAAAAGCGCCGAAGACATCGCCGCGATAGAGGCCGTCAAAGGCTTCTCCGCCCAAGGACGCGGGACAGAACAGGGTCCAGCCGGCCACAGCCAGCGCCGCGACCGACAGCCAGCCGACAAACCGCGCACTGCCATCGCCGGCATAAGCCGCGACCATCAGCAGGATGAGGCCCGCGCCGGTGAGCACAAGCTCCGGCAGGGTCGTGAGAAGGGAAGCTGTGTCCAACATCAGTGCGCCTCCCCCTGAGATTCTTCGTGCGCCGGTTCATGTGCATCTGCCTTGGGGGCAGGATGTCCAGACGCCAGCCTCGCGTCGCCCTCCGGCTTTGCAGGCGCCATCCGCGCCACCACGGCCCTCACATCCGCACGCATCGGCGCAAGGAAACTTTCAGGGTAAACGCCCATCCACAGCACGCCGAGGCCGATCGGCACCAGCATCGCCAGCTCACGCAGGGAAAGATCCGGCATCGCGGCGGCGTCCGCGTTCTTCTGTTCGCCGAAGCAAAGGCGGCGATAAAGGTAGAGCATATAGGCCGCGCCAAGGATGATGCCCGTCGTGCAGACCAGCGCCACCCAGCTTGAAGCTTCATAAACCCCCATCAGCGACAGGAACTCGCCGACGAAGTTGGATGTGCCAGGAAGGCCGACGGATGCCATGGTGAACAGCATGAACAGCAGCGCATAGCGCGGCATGTTGATCGACAGGCCGCCATAGCGGTCGATCTCGCGCGTGTGCAGGCGATCGTATATCACGCCGACGCATAGGAACAGCGCGCCCGACACGAGGCCATGGCCCAGCATCACCATCATCGCGCCCTCGACGCCCGCCTGATTGAAAGCGAACAGCCCAACCGTGACAATCGCCATGTGCGCGACCGACGAATAGGCGATCAGCTTCTTCATGTCCTCCTGCACCAGCGCCACCAGCGAGGTGTAGATCACCGCCACGATCGACAGGCCGAAGATCAACGGCGCGAAGTACTGCGTC
>CAYOZY010000044.1:0-3572 GCA_964408525.1 uncultured Sphingobium sp.
CGTTATTAGCGGAAAGGAGGCTGGACATGGCGGCTCTCGCCTGGATCATATGCATCGGAAGCTTTCTGGGCGGCCTTGCCGTTCAGATGGATTTTTCGCGCGCTCAGGGCGAAATCCTATCGACCGGGCTGTTCGTAGCGAGCTTCATTGCCTGCCCCTATCTGTGGAATATGGCGCCGCTGTGCGATCTGATGAACGGCAAGCAGCGCATGATGGCCTGCCTCGCGCTGTTGCTGGCACTGCCGCTGGTACTGGTCCCGGCGGGATAAGCTCCCCACGCGCCATGGCTTCCATGACGTCGCATCATGACGCCGTGACGTCATGTTTTTCCAAATGAAATCAGTCGAACAGGCTGGAGACGGAACTTTCGTCGGCGATGCGCTTGATCGCTTCGCCCAGCAGCGGCGCGATGGGCAGATGCCGGATTTTCGCTGACCCTGCCACCAGATCATTGCCAAGGATCGAGTCGGTTATCACCAGCTCGTGAAGCTGCGATGCCTCGACCCGCGCGACCGCGCCGCCGGACAGCACGCCGTGCGACACATAGGCGACGACATCCTCCGCGCCCTGAGCCTTCAGCGCAGCGGCAGCGTTGCACAAGGTGCCCGCCGAATCGACGATATCGTCGATCAGTACGCAGAAACGCCCGGACACATCGCCGATGATGTTCATCACCTCGGATTCGCCCGCCCGCTCGCGCCGCTTGTCGACTATGGCGAGCGGCGCATTATCGAGCCGCTTGGCAAGGGCGCGGGCGCGCACCACGCCCCCTACGTCGGGCGAGACGACCATGATGTTCCTGTCGCCGAAGCGCGCCTGAATATCCGCCGACATCACCGGCGCGGCGAACAGATTGTCCGTCGGAATATCGAAAAAGCCCTGAATCTGGCCCGCATGCAGATCGACAGAAAGCACGCGGTCGGCGCCAGCCACAGTAATCAGGTTCGCCACCAGCTTGGCCGAGATCGGGGTGCGCGGGCCTGGCTTCCGGTCCTGCCGCGCATAGCCGAAATAGGGTAACACCGCCGTGATCCGCTTGGCCGACGCGCGCTTGAGCGCATCGATGCAGATCAGCAGCTCCATCAGATTGTCGTTCGTCGGATAGCTGGTCGACTGGATCAGGAACACATCCTCGCCGCGCACATTTTCATGCACCTCGACGAAAACCTCCTCGTCGGCGAAGCGGCGGACGCTGGCATCGGTAAGCGGCATTTCCAGATATTCGGCGATCGCTTTCGCCAGTGGCAGGTTGCTGTTGCCTGTCATCAATTTCATGGAAATCCGCCCTTCGTGCCACAAGTCGCCATGACGCCTCATCCCGCGAGCGCGCCGCCGATCCTGCCGACGCTTTAACGGCCAGAACGCAAAGTGCAACGCGCTTTTGGGGCAGCCCGCTGTTGTGGCATGATCATCAGCGCTTTTGCCGGGGCGGAAAATATTCTACCAGCCTCGCCATGACGCATGTTCTTACAATAGCGCTGGCGCAAACGAGTCAGTCCGTAGGCGATCTTGCCGGCAACGCTCAGGCCATGCTGACATGGCGGGAAAGAGCGAAAGACGCGGACCTCATCGTCTTTCCCGAATTGCAACTGATCGGCTATCCGCCTGAGGATCTGGTGCTCAAACCCGCGCTGATCGAGCGGGCGGGCGAGGAATTGATGCGGCTGGCAGAGGTGACCAAGGATGGCGGGCCGGCGATGCTGGTCGGCACCGTAATCGCAAACCAGGGCGCGCTGTTCAACTGCGTCGCGCTGCTCGACGGCGGCGAGATCAAGGCGGTGCGCCAGAAACGTGAGCTGCCCAATTATGGCACGTTCGACGAGAAGCGCCTGTTCGCGCCGGGACCGCTCCCGGAACCAATCGAATTTCGGGGCGTGAAGATCGGCGTGCCGATCTGCGAGGATGTGTGGTTCCCGTTCGTCTGCGCGCATCTGAAAAGTCAGGGTGCGGAAATTCTGATTACGCCCAACGGCAGCCCCTATGAGATCGACAAGGACGACCGGCGGATCGACCATGTCTGCGCCGCGCGGGTCAAGGAAACCGGCCTGCCGATCGCCTATCTCAATCGCGTCGGCGGGCAGGACGAGCTGGCGTTCGATGGCGCGTCCTTCGTGCTGAACGCGGATGGCGCTGTTGCGCACCAGCTGGCGGACTGGCGCGAAGAGCTGCGGATGACGACATGGGAGCGCGGCGATGCGGGCTGGCGGTGCTCGGCAGGAGCGCTCGCACCGCTCGCACCTTATCCGGAGGATGTTTACAGTGCGATGATCGTGGGGCTGCGCGATTATGTCGACCGCAACCGCTTCCCCGGCGTGGTGCTCGGTTTGTCGGGCGGGATCGACAGCGCGCTGTCCGCCGCAGTCGCCGTCGATGCGCTGGGCGCGGACCGGGTGTGGTGCGTGATGATGCCCAGCCGCTTCACCAGCCGCGACAGCCTGGAGGATGCCGAGAGCTGCGCGAAAATGCTCGGCGTGCGGCTCGATACGATTTCCATAACACCCGCTATGGAATCATTCGATGCCATGCTGGGCGATGTCTTTGCAGGCCGGGACCGCGACCTTACGGAAGAAAATATCCAGAGCCGTATCAGGGGCGTCACGCTGATGGCGCTGTCCAACAAATTCGGTCCTATGCTGCTCACCACCGGCAACAAGAGCGAGATGTCGGTCGGCTATGCGACCATTTATGGCGACATGGCGGGCGGCTATTCGGTGCTGAAGGATGCCTATAAGACCACGGTGTTCGACCTGTCCCGATGGCGGAACGAGAACAAGCCGGCGATCGGGCGGGGCCGGGCCGGGCCGGTGATGCCCGAACGCGTCATAACCAAACCGCCGACCGCCGAGCTGCGCGAAAATCAGAAGGATGAGGACAGCCTGCCGCCCTATGCGGTGCTCGATCCAATCCTGCATGGGCTGGTGGAGAACGAGCTGTCGGTCGAGCAACTGGTGGCGCGCGGGTTTGAGCGCGAGACCGTGGCCCGGATCGAGCGGCTATTGTATATCGCCGAGTATAAGAGGCGACAGGCGCCCCCCGGCGTGAAGCTGGGCAGCCGCAATTTCGGGCGCGACCGTCGCTACCCCATCACCAATGCGTTCCGCACGAGCTGATCCGTCATGACCGTCATTACCCGTTTCGCGCCCTCGCCGACCGGCCAGCTTCATGTCGGGAATTTGCGCACCGCGATCCACAACTGGATGTGGGCGAGGAAAAATGGCGGACGCTTCCTGCTGCGGCTCGACGATACCGACGCGGAACGTTCGAAAGAAGAATATGCGGACGGAATCCGCGCCGACCTGGCCTGGCTCGGCATGATCCCGGATGCCGAAGTGCGCCAGTCCGATCGTTTCGATATTTATGAAGCACATTTTGCAAAATTGGTTGCAAAGGAGCGCGTCTATCCCTGTTACGAAACGTCGCAGGAGCTTGACCTCAAGCGCAAGGTGCAGCTGGGGCGCGGATTGCCGCCGGTTTACGACCGCGCCGCGCTGGCGCTGACCGAGGCCGAACGCGCTACCTATGAGATGGAAGGGCGCAAGCTCACCCGTGCCGACTTAGAGATGTTGCAAAAC
>CAYOZY010000044.1:3582-7964 GCA_964408525.1 uncultured Sphingobium sp.
GGGCGCAAGCCGCATTGGCGCTTCAGGCTCGATCAGGACGCGCCGATCGAATGGGACGACAGGGTGCGCGGAGCGCAGCATTTCGAGCCGAAGCTGCTGTCCGACCCCGTCATCCGCCGCGCCGATGGTAGCTGGCTCTATATGCTGCCTTCTGTAATAGACGATATAGAAATGGGCATTAAGCTGGTGCTGCGTGGCGAGGATCATGTTTCCAACACCGCAACGCAGGTGCAGATGTTCGGCGCATTGGGCGCCGAGCCGCCGCAATTCGCGCATGAAGCGCTGTTGGTCGGCAGCGAGGGTAAGCTTTCCAAGCGGCTCGGTTCGCTGGGCGTGTCAGCCTTTCGCGAACAGGGGATAGAGGCCATCAGCCTGATCGCGCTACTTGCGCGCATCGGCACCAGCGAACCGGTGATCCCGGTTGCTGAACCCGCACCCCTGATTGAAAGTTTCGATTTCGCGCATTTCGGGCGCGCGCCCGCGCGTTTCGACGAAGCCGAACTGCGCCTGCTCAACCAGAAGATCGTGCATATGCTCGATTTTGCGACGGTGCGGGACAGGCTGCCCGACAGGATGGGCGAAACGGGCTGGCTGGCGATTCGTCCCAATCTCGAAATCGTCGCCGATGCGGCGGACTGGTGGCGAATCGTCACAGGGCCGATCGAGAGAACGGAGCAGGAGCCGGAAGACCGGGCATTTTTGGCGCTGGCCGCCGCAGCGCTCGCCGGTCTGCCGTTCGAGGGCGATGTATGGCATGCGTTGACCAACGCGCTGAAGGCCGAAACCGACCGCAAGGGCAGGGCGCTGTTCCTGCCGCTGCGCCGCGCACTTACCGGGCGCGATCATGGCCCGGATATGGCGGCGCTGCTGCCGCTGGTTGGGCGGGAGGAGGCGCTGGTGCGACTCTCCGCAGCCGCCAAGACCTGACTTCGACGCGGCCTTGTTCATAGAAGGTTGAAAACAGGCTCTATTTATCCTCTGGCATTCTTTTATGTAATGTTATATCATTATAATAGCGAACAAAGCGTCGCGAAATAATGGAGGAGGGTGCATATGCAAGGAATCCTGCAATCTCATCATGCCGCAGCGAGCGGATATTCGGGCAATCGCAGATCGCCCATGGCGGTGGGCGCGACAATCGCGGTGCATGTCGCGGTGGGCGCATTGGTTCTGCTGATGCCCCCCGATACTTTTACGGTGTTCAAGGAACCCCCCATCATTGGCTATCCCGTGCCGGAACCGCAACCGCCGGAAGCCGATCCGCCGCACCAGAAGAAGCATAAGAAGGAAACGCAAAAGCCCAGCCGCCACGACCCTGTCACGACAGTCAAGGACCCGGAAGTCGACACAACCGGGGGTGGCACAGACACATGGACGACCTCCAATTCCGGTGGAGGAACCGAAGTCACAACCGGCGCCGATCCGGTTCATGTGCCGGTATTTGTCGGCCCCAGCCTTGATCCCAAGCGGATCAGGGACTTTCAGCCGGAATATCCCGGCGCGATGGTGCGCGCGCAAACGGAAGGCTATGCGACGGTCCGCGTCCATATCGGCACCGATGGGCGGGTCGAATCGGTGGAGCTTGTAGACACCAACGACAGCGCTTTCTGGAAAGTGACGCGGGATCAGGCGCTGCGCAAATGGCGCTTCCGCCCCGCAACCCGCGATGGCGTTGCCGTGCCCAGCGAGCGGGTGATGACGGTGCGCTTCAAGCTGAGCGATCTGTAAGATCGGGGAGGGGATGAGCATTGCCGCGCTCCTCCCCGCTCGAATCAGCGCATCAGGCCGCCCATAAGGTTGCGGGCAAAGCGGCCGATGATGCCGCCTGCTCCGCCCAGCCCCAGCTGCTTGCCGATCTCGGTGGCAAAGGTGCCCGCCGCCGCGCTCGCGGCAGACGCCTTGGGGTCCGCGCGCGATTTCTTGCCGGTGATGCTGCCTGCGATGATCGCTCCCGCAGAAGACGCCGCCGCCCCGGCCGCCGCTGACGCCACCTTGCCCCATATGGAGGTTGTCTTGCGCGGGCGCTTGCCGACTTCCTCTGCGCCCTTTTCGTCGACTTCCCTGGCGGTTTCCGCTGCATCGACCGCCTTTTGCGCGAGCACCTCCTCGGCGCTCTCGCGATCGATCGTCTCGTCATATTTGCCATCGACCGGCGACACAGAGCGTATGATAGCGCGCTCCTTCGCCTCGACCGGGCCAAGGCGGGAGCGCGGCGGCGCGATCAGGGTGCGCTGGACAATGCTGGGCGATCCGTCCTCCTGAAGCATCGACACCAGCGCCTCGCCGACCTTGAGCTCGGTGATGGCCGCCTCGACATCGAGATCGGGGTTGATACGAAAGGTTTCCGCCGCCGCCTTGATCGCCCGCTGGTCACGCGGAGTGAAGGCGCGCAAGGCATGCTGCACCCGGTTGCCGAGCTGTCCGGCCACGGATTCCGGAATATCGATCGGGTTCTGCGTGACGAAATAGACGCCGACCCCCTTGGAGCGGATGAGCCGCACCACCTGCTCGATCTTTTCGAGCAGCGCCTTGGGCGCATCGTTGAACAGAAGGTGCGCCTCATCGAAGAAGAATACGAGCTTGGGCTTTTCCGGGTCGCCGACTTCGGGCAGGGTTTCGAACAGTTCCGAAAGCAGCCAGAGCAGGAATGTCGAATAGAGCTTGGGGCTTTGCATCAGCCTGTCGGCGGCAAGCACGTTGATATAGCCGCGCCCCTTGTCGTCCACGCCAAGAAAATCGTCGATCTCCAGCGCTGGCTCGCCGAAAAAGGCGGCGCCACCCTGGCTATCCAGCGTCAGAAGCTGGCGCTGAATGGTGCCGACGCTGGCCTTGGTGACATTGCCATATCTGGCCGAGAGCATGTCGGCATTTTCGGCGCAATAGGCGAGCATGGACTGGAGATCGCCCAGGTCGAGCAGCAGCAGCCCTTCCTCGTCGGCATAGCGGAACGCGATGTTGAGCACGCCTTCCTGCGTCTCGTTCAAATCCATCAGCCGCGAGAGCAGGAGCGGCCCCATTTCGCTCACGGTGGTGCGGATCGGGTGGCCCTGTTCGCCGTAAAGATCCCAGAAGATCGCCGGATTGTCGGCATAGACATAGGGATCGAGGCCGATCTCCCTCGCCCTGCTCTCCAGCTTGTCGGCATGTTTGAAGCTTGGCGAACCGGCCATGGAAATGCCCGAAAGATCGCCCTTCACATCGGCAACGAACACCGGCACTCCCTCGCGGGAAAAATTCTCGGCAATGCCCTGAAGGGTCACGGTCTTGCCCGTGCCGGTCGCGCCCGCGATAAGGCCATGACGGTTGGCGCGCTTGAGGTTCAGATATTGCGGCTCGCCATTTGCCGTGCCCAGAAATATGCCGTCGGCCATGTTGATCTCCCACTCAGCTCACTGCTCAGGGATAGCGAGCCTGAGCCGCACTGAAAAGAGCGGAGCGGCGGGAAATCGGGAAATGATGCGGTGCAGGCCGAAAGGCGGATGGCTGGCACCCGTCTTCAGGCCGTTGTGCGCCGGTCAGTTCCGAGAAAGCTCGACCGGAACATAGCCGCGGAAGCGGCTGCCGGGGCGGGCAAGGAGAAGGAGGACCGCGCTCTTGCCTGCCTTTTTCGCGGCGCCGGTGGCGGCCTTGACGTCGGCGGTGCTGCGAATCTTGCGGCCATCCACCTCGAAGATCAGGTCGCCGGGCTGAATCCCCACGATCGCCGCGTCGCTCTGCGCATTTACGCCATTGACGACGACCGCTTCAGCCTTGTCATCAAGGCCGAGCTGGCGACGAATGGCGGGATTGAGATCGAGCAGGGCAAGGCCGATATCGCCTCCCGCCGGGGTGGACGCGCCTTGCCCTTGTCCCGGCTGAGGGAGGGGCGAGCCATCGTCGTCGCCATCGTCGGGCGCAAAGCCGCCCGCCAGCTCGCGCTCGCTCGGCCGGTTGGTCAGCACGACGTTGACCGTCCGGCGCTTGCCGTCACGGATCAGTTCGACCGGCAGGGACTTGCCGATGGGAAGATTGGCAATGATGACCGACAGCGGGTTGTCGAGATTGATGCTCTGCCCGCCTACGCTGAGGAGAACATCGCGCGGCTGGATGCCCGCTTTCGCCGCCGGGCCGTCGCCGGGCACGGCGTTGACGAAAACGCCATGGTTCTTTTCGACGCCCAGCGCGAGCGCGAGCTTGTCGTTGATCTGCGCATAGCCGACGCCGAGATAGCCGCGCTCGACCTTCTCCCCCCGGATCAACTTGTCAACGATTGGCTTTGCGATTTCGCCCGGAACGGCGAAGCCCAGCCCGACATTGCCACCATTGGGCGATGCGATCCATGTGTTGATGCCCAGAACATTGCCCTGAAGATCGAACATCGGACCGCCCGAATTGCCCTGGTT
>CAYOZY010000044.1:7974-15561 GCA_964408525.1 uncultured Sphingobium sp.
GGTTGATCGAGGCGTCGGTCTGGATGAAGCGGTCATAGGGCGAGCCGGAGCCGGTGGTGCGGGCGATGTTCGAGATGATCCCGGTCGTCACCGTGCCTTCAAGGCCGAGCGGCTGGCCGATGACGATCACCCAGTCGCCAACGCGTGCGTTCTTCGTCGTGCCGAAGCGCACAAAGGGCGTCTTGCCCCTGGGCTTGATCTTCAGCACGGCAAGATCGGCGGTCTCATCGCGCCCGACAAGTTCGGCCGCATATTCGGTGTGATCGCTCAGCGTGACAGTGATCGATTCGACCGTGGCGTTGCGGGTGCCCGCAGCGACGACATGATTGTTGGTGACGATATAGCCATCGGACGAGACGAAGAAGCCGGTGCCGAGCGATGTGCCTTCCTGAATCTGCGGACCGTCGGAGCTGCGGGGTGCTCCGAAGAAGCTTCCAAACAGATCGTTGAGCGGGTTGGGCTGGGTCACGACGCGCTGGCGGGTCGATATGTTCACCACGGCAGGTTGCAGCTTCTCCACCATGTCGGCGAGGCTTACGGGCGCTCCCGCCGGCGCGAGCGCGCGAATCCCTTCATTCTGCGCGGCTTCCCTGCTTGCGGCGTTCTGGGCGCCAAGCGGCTGGGATTGGCTGACGGCAAGGGCCGTTCCACCAAGAAGAAGAGCAGCGGTAATTGCATAAGCATAACGCACGTCTGATAGTCCTCTCATGTCCTTTGCAGCGGGAATTCCCGACCGATACGCGATGGTTGCGATGCCAAGTTCTGCCTGAACCCAGATTGAATGACGCCAGAACGACCGACACGCAAACCGGCAGGTTCAGCGCCCCCTGAATTCCCGAAGGAAATCATTGTCCGGAGACAGGATGACGCTGGTTTCGCCGCCCGTCTCCGGAGAGAAGGTGCGGCGATAGGCCTGCATCGCCCGATAGAATTCATAAAATTGGGGATCCCTGTTGAAGCTGTTGGCATAAACCTCCGAAGCGCCTGCGTCCGCCTCGGCGCGAATGATCTGCGCCTGTTTTTCGCCCTGCGCGCGGATGGTCAGCGCCTCCTGCTGACGCGCGGTACGCATCCGCTGGAACGCGCTTTGCAGCGGCGTGCCATCGGGCAGGTCCGCCCGCTTGATCCGCACGTCGATCACTTCGGCGCCATATTGACGGGCGATGCGGTTCAGCCCGGCGCGGATATTGTGCATCACCTCGCCGCGTTCCGGGCTGAGCAGCGCGCTGAAGGGGCGCTTGCCCAGCTCATTGCGGAGCGCCGAACCCAGAATGGGGCGCAGCGCTTCCGAGACATTTTCCTCATTGCCCGCAGAAATATACATGCGCAGCGGATTGGTGATCCGGTAGCGCGCGAAGGCGTCGACCTGAAGCCGCAACTGATCGGTCGAAAGCACCTGCTGCCGATCCATCTCCACCGACTGGATACGCTTGTCGATCCAGACGACCTGATCGGCGAAGGGCATGCGAACCTTTATCCCCGCACCCGTCTTGCCGAAGGCTTCGTCGGGTTTGTAGGGATTATATATGCGCACAGGCTCGCCGAAACGGACGACGACGGCCTGCCGCGTTTCCGGAACGATCGAAAAAGTGCTGCCGACCAGAATGACACATGCCAGCACGAGCAGCGCGAGGGTGACGGGGTTGCGAATGGCGCCGGTCATCACTGGCCTCCCTGCGCTGCGCTTGTGCTCGCGCTATCGTCTTTTGCCCTGCGCCGAATTTCGGGCAGGGGCAGATAGGGCGTCACATTGCCCGCCTCAATGATCGTCTTGTCGGTGTCGGCCAATATCGCTTCCATCGTTTCGTAATACATGCGTCGGCGCGTCACTTCCGGCGCAAGCCTGTATTGCTCATAGACCTTGTCGAATGCGGTCGCCTCGCCCTGCGCGCGCGCGTTGAGCTGCTGCGCATAGGCGCGGGCCTCGTTGACATAGGTCTGCGCCGCCTGCTGCGCGGCGGATACTTCCTTGAAGGCGTCGTTCACGGCGGCAGGCGGATCGGCCTGTTTGATCGCCACGCCCTGCACCCGAACCCCGGCGCGATATCCGTCCAGTATCTCCTGCATCCGTTGCTCGACCTGCTGCTCTATCCCGGTGCGCCCGGCGCCGAGCGCATCCTGAAGCGAGACCGTCGCCACGACCGAGCGCATCGCCGATTCGGCGACTTCGCGAATGGTCGTATCCGGATCGGCGATCTGGAATTTATATTGCTGCGCGTCGCGAATATTCCACCGCACCGAATAGGCGAGGTTGATGATGTTCTGATCGCCGGTCAGCACCATATTCTCGTTTTCGCCCGCCAGCGAACCGACGTCGATCGTGCGGATCTCCTCGACATCGACCACCTCCACCGTCTCCAGCGGGGCAGGCAGGGTGAGGCCGATGCCGGGCGTCATCGTACGGCTATATTTGCCGAGCGCCAGCACGACGCCGCGTTCCTGAGGGCCGATCCGGTGGAAGCTGGTGAGCGCGACCCACAATATCGCGACGATGGCCAGCGCTATCGGCCAGAGCGCGCGCGCATCTCCGGCTCCCATGCCGTTGCCGCCGCTCCCGCCGCCGAAGCTGCCTCGGCCACGGCGGATCAGATCCTCGATGAGGGAGGGGCGGTCGCCCGAAGGTCCGCCCCCTTCGCCACCGCCGTGTCGCCCACCGCGCGGCGGCTGGGTCCAGGGATTGCGCGGTCCTTCGCCTGAAGGCTCTTCCGGCTGTTCCGGGCTTTCTCCGCCTTCGCCTTGCGGCTTGCCGCCCCATGGCCCTTGCGCCATCGCATGAACCCAGAAACGCCGGAAGGGAGCCGCCAACGAAAAGAGGAGTGGTGGTTTTGTCGTCATGCTTCCCACTATAGGTAGCCATCGCCCGGAAAAACAGTGCCTTTGCCACGATAATCGCATATGGGCGCCGCATGATCGATCTCGATGCCCTTTCCGCCCGCCTTTCGACCCTCTCCGCTGGCCGCGCCAGCGCGCCTCGGCTGCGCGACGGCGTATTGACGCTGGCGCTGGACGTAGGCGGCCTGAGCGAAGAGGCGCGCAAGGTAATGGTCGAGGCGCTGACCCGCGAAGCGAGCGCGACTCCCGGTGTCGATGCGGTGCGCATCGCCCAGACGGCGGAAAAACATGCCATTACCATCATCGCCGTCGCATCGGGCAAGGGTGGGGTCGGCAAATCGACGGTTTCGGCCAATCTCGCCGTGGCGCTCGTGCGACTGGGCGTGAGGGTCGGGCTGGTGGATGCCGACATTTACGGCCCATCCCAGCCCCGGCTGCTGGCGAGCGAGGGGCAGCGCCCGGAAGCGCAGGACAGCCAGATGATCCCGATCATCGGCGCGGGCGGCGTGCCCATGCTCTCCATGGGGCATCTCGTCGCGCCGGGGCAGGCCGTCGCGTGGCGCGGCCCGATGGCGGGCAATGCGCTCGGCCAGTTGATCGAGTCAAAATGGGATGATGTAGATGTGCTGATCGTCGACATGCCTCCGGGCACCGGCGACATCCAGCTTTCGATGGTGCAGAAATACAAGCCCGCCGGCGCGGTGATCGTTTCCACGCCGCAGGATCTTGCGCTGATCGACGCGACCCGCGCAGTAAGCCTGTTCGAGCAGGTCGGCGTGCCGATGGTCGGCCTCGTGGAGAATATGGCGGGTTATGCCTGCCCTCATTGCGGCGAAATATCCGATCCCTTCGGTGCGGGCGGCGCGGAAGCAGCCGCGCAAGCCATGGGCATGCCCTTTCTGGGGCGCATCCCGCTTGCCATCGCTATCCGCACCGCTTCGGACGCGGGCGCTCCGCCGGCCGCGGGCGACGCGGCCGAAGCCGAACCGTTCCTCGCGCTGGCGCAGCGGGTAAAAATATGGCTGGATGCGCGCTGATTGCATTATTCGGTGCGCGCTCCCATTTCTGCCTGAGAAGGAGTCGTCCATGCCCCTGACATCAGACAAGGAAATCGCCGATTTACTCAACTCCGTCCGCACCATCGCGCTGGTCGGAGCATCGCCCAAGGCGGACCGGCCAAGCCATCGGGTGATGGCCAAGCTGCTCGCCCATGGCTATCGGGTGATCCCGGTCAATCCGGGGCTCGCGGGCACGGATATTCAAGGCCAGAGGGTCGTCGCCGCTCTTGCCGACATTTCCGAACCTATTGATATGGTGGATATTTTTCGCAACAGCGAATCGGCTGGCGAGGTGGTGGTTGACGCCATGACGTCAGGCGCCAGGGCAGTGTGGATGCAGCTCGGTGTCATCAACGAGGCTGCGGCGGCGCGCGCGGAAGCCGCCGGACTCAAGGTGGTGATGGATCGTTGCCCGGCCATCGAGATACCGCGCCTCGGCATCGCGCCGGTCGCCTGACGCAAGATACGGCTTTGCCTTTATGCACAGCCGCACTATCACGGGCAGGACCATGCGGCGCGCGGAAGATCAGCATAAAGGTTCAGCCAGGGGCATAGACCGCCGCACGCTGCTGATCGGTGGCGGTGCGGGGGCGGGATTGCTGATCGCGTGGGGGTTGTGGCCGCGCAGCTATCGCCCCGATCTCGCGGTCGGCGCCAATGAAACCCTCATCAACGCTTTTCTCAAAATCGACAGCGCCGGGCAGATCATCGTCGTCGTGCCGCAACTTGAAATGGGGCAGGGGGTGACGACCGTGCTGCCGCAGATATTGGCGGACGAGCTGGGTGCGGACTGGCGCACCGTGGCGGTGCAGGGCGCCCCGGTCAGCCCGCTTTATGCCAACGCGCTGTTGGCGAAGGAATTTCTCGCCAGCGACTGGTCGGGCCTTGCCGGAGGCGCGGGCGACTGGGCATTGAACGAATATGCGACGCGCAACGCGATGATGCTCACGGGCGGCGCGACCTCAGTCCGGCGATTCGCAGCCGCTTATCGCGACGCGGGCGCGGCGGCGCGGGTGCTGTTGTGCAAGGCAGCGGGCGCGCGCTGGGGCATCGCATGGGAAGGCTGCCGGATCGAGGAGGGGCTTGTCACCGATGGTCGGCGCAGGCTGCGGATCGGCGAGCTGGCGGGCGACGCGGCGGGCTTCACCCTGCCCGATGTCCTGCCGGAGCGGGAACAGCCGGAAGAAAGGCTGCTGGGAAGCGATGTCCCCCGGCTCGATCTGCCCTCAAAGGTCGACGGATCGCATAATTTCGCCGCCGATATCCGCATGCCCGACATGGTGTTTGCCTCGATCCGTCAGGGGCCGGTCGGGGCCGTGCGCCTCAAGTCCTCGCGCGATGAGGAAGCAAAAAAGGTCACGGGCTTTCTTCAGCTCGTCAAGCATGAGCACTGGGTGGCGGCGGTCGCGACCAACTGGTGGGCGGCGAACAAGGCGCTCGACGCGCTCGATCCGGTATTTGAGCTGGCGGGAGCGCCGCTCGACAGCGCCGCCATCGACGAGGCTCTGGAGGCTGCCTTCGAAAGTAATGACGGCCGTCGGTTCCATGCACAAGGCGATCTCGCCGCGAGCTTCGACGGCGCACATATCCTCCGCGCCGATTATGCGGTCGCGCCCGCACTGCACCTCGCAATAGACCCTCCCGGCGCGACAGCCCGCGTCGCCGAGGGGCGCGCTGAAATATGGGCCGCCAGTCAGGCGCCGGCCTTGTGCCGCGGCGCGGTGGCGCGGGCGCTGGGCATGAGCGAAAACTCGGTCATTGTCTATCCGGTCGCGGCCGGCGGGTCTTTCGGGCGCAGGTTCGAGCATGATGCGGCGGTGCAGGCAGCGGTCATCGCGCAACAGGTGAAGCGTCCGGTGCAGCTCGGCTATTCCCGCGCGGAGGACGTCATCAGCGATCGCCCTCGCGCCCCGGCGCGGGCGCGCATGCGGGCCAAGATGGTGGCGGGGGGCAGGATAGAAGCGTTGTCCGCCAAGGTCGCGACGCCCTGCGCCGATGCGCAAACATGGAATCGTGTCGCGCATTTCGCGAGTCCGCTTGATGCCGCCCGCAAGGCAGATCGCACTGCCGATGTCCGCGCGGTTTCGGGCATGCCTTCGCTCTATGCGATTCCGCATTTCGCGATCGATCATTATCCTGCCGACATCGGCCTTCCGTTGGGGCGCTGGCGCGGCAATGCGGACAGCCACAACTGCTTCTTCACCGAAAGCTTCATGGACGAACTCGCGCAGAGCGCTGGAATCGAACCCATGTCATTCCGCATCCAGCATCTGGCCGACCAGCCGCGCCTCGCGCGCTGCCTAACAACGGCGGCGGCGATGGGCGGGTGGCAAGGCAGCGTTGCGGGCAGCGGCCAAGGCATCGCCTGCCACGCGATGGATGGCGGCTTCATCGCGGTCATGATCGAGGCGACGATGGAGAGCGGCAAGTTGCGGGCAAAGAATATCGTTGCCGTCGCCGATGTCGGCGCGCAGCCTCATCCCGATATTGCGCGGCAACAGATCGAAGGCGGCATCGTCTTCGGGCTGGCTGCGGCCATGGGCGCAGCAGCGGACTATAAAGGCGGCCTGCCACGCCGCGCGATCATGGGCCGCATGGGCCTTCCGCGTCTCGCCGATGTCGGCGACGTTACCGTCGAGCTAGTGCCGGGGACGGGCGAACCGGCGGGAGTGGGGCAGATCGGTGTTCCGGCGGTGGCGCCCGCGCTGGCCGGAGCGCTGTTTACATTGACCGGGCGGCGCATCCGCAGCCTGCCGCTGGTGAGGCCCGCATGAGCACATTGCCACAGCTTCCCTCCGATCACCCCGCCGTGCCGCCGCGCAAGATCGGGGTGCTCATCGTCAATCTCGGCACGCCTGACGCGCCGGACACCCCTTCGGTGAAACGCTATTTGCGCGAGTTTCTGTCAGACCGCCGGGTTGTAGAACTCCGCCCGCTGCTCTGGCAGCCGATATTGCGCGGCATCATCCTCAACACGCGTCCGAAGAAATCCGCCCATGCCTATCGGCAGATCTGGACCGACGAAGGCTCGCCCCTTGCCGTCAACACGCGCAACACCGCTACGGCGCTGGCGGAGCGATTTGCCCGGAGCCATCCTGATATTATCGTCGATTGGGCGATGCGATACGGCAATCCATCAATCGCGGCCCGGGTCGGAGCGATGCGCGACGCCGGGTGCGACCGCATCCTCTTTGCGCCGCTCTATCCGCACTATAGCGGCGCCACCACGGGCAGCGCGCAGGACGCGCTGTTCGCGGCGCTGGCAAAGATGCGATGGCAGCCGGCCGTGCGCACGCTTCCGCCCTATCACGATCATCCGGATTATATCGCGATGCTGGCATCCCAGGCTTTGCGCGCATTTGCGGGTATGCCGCGCAGGCCCGATGCGCTGCTGCTCAGCTTTCATGGCATGCCGGAGCGAACCTTGCATCTGGGCGATCCCTATCACTGCCATTGCGCGAAAACCGCCCGGCTGCTTGCGGAAGCGCTGGCGGGTGAATTTACTGGCCCGGTCGAAATGAGTTTTCAGTCGCGCTTTGGTCGCGCCCGTTGGCTCGGACCTTCGACCGAAGAAATGCTGCAAAAAATGGTGCGTCGCAACATAACAAATATCGCTGTCATGGCACCTGGATTTTCCTCGGACTGCTTGGAAACATTGGAAGAATTGGAAATTCGAGGCCGCGAAACATTTATTTCC
>CAYOZY010000045.1:0-15240 GCA_964408525.1 uncultured Sphingobium sp.
CGGCGCGGGTTGGCTCGAGTTCGTTGAGGATCAGATCCTTGACCGCGCCCTTGGCGAGCGAAGCGATAATCCCGGTGCCAGCGCTCGGTTCAAGCAACATGTCATCGCTCGAAAGCCGCGCCAGATGAACTGCAAGACGGGCCAGCGCCGGCGGCGTCGAGAACTGCTGGAACTGGATCTGGTCCTCGCTGCGTACCGTGTGCCCGGTCAACCGGTTTCTGACTGCGTGTCTGTGACCAGTTGAATAGCCCATTGTGCCCTGTCGGATTTTGCGTTCTTTCCCAGTGGGATGCAGCGCCCGTTGCGGCATTCGAGCGTAAAGATTCAAGCAAGTCAGAGTGAATGCAGAGCTCCCGAGAATGCGGGTTTGTTCCGAAATGGGGACCAAATGGCCATCATCGCTGCAGCAGCATTCCCGATGCGAAAGGACCAGCGATAGGGCATCCTTATCGCTGTGTGTGACGCCACTTTCGTATAGCCTGAACGCCAGACAGAATGACCAATCCAACTCCGAATAGCAGCCAGATCATTCCCCACCCGTGGAATACATCCTCGTCGACAGACTTCATCCAAACCAGACCGACGCCAAAGGCGGCGGCTATGCCGAGCTGGCCATAGGTGATCTTGGAAAATGCGAGGCTCCGGGCCTCCTCGCGGGTCAATGCTGCACTCTCTGGAGTGCGGTGTTGAAGCTCGCGGGACGGAGCACTCCAAGCCCAAAAGTAGAACGCCAGAAACGGGATCAATATGGCAGCGATACCAACCCAGATTGCGGCATTTTCGAAATCACTGTCGGAGTCTGGAACGAGCCAAGCGAGCAAGACAATCAGGGCGATCGTCGCAGGTACGATTGCCCATGACGAATATCGCAGTCGCTTGTTGAACTTTCCGACAAATTCATCCCGTTCGGCCTCACTGACGCGGTATGCCGCGCCCTTCATTCCCTTGCGATAACGGAATCCATTGGCATCTTGTTCAAACTGGTCAGCGAAGATCTCGCGGACACGTTCAAAGTGAGAATTGCCGAACATTACACGTCCCCAATCGCGCGATTTCAACCACGCCAGCCTGTCGAGAACCTAAGCGCGCGGAGCATGGCGAATGTGTCGCAGCACTGGGCGCCTACGTCGGCGCACACGTCCGGCACTCTTCGGTTCTGCCTTTGGAGGCGGCGCTTCGACACCTCGGTAGTCACGACGCAACGGTTGCCCGGATCGGCCAAAGCGTGAGCGATCAGGAACGGGTCGCGACCGATTGCTTCGAGCTCGTCGTCGGTCAGGTCGGGTGCGTATTGTCCGGTCACCCGCTGAACGAGCTGCGGCTCCACGTCACCATCGAACAGGATCGCCGCCTTATGTGCATCGTCCTGCACCCAGGCGTAGAGCAAGTCCTTATCGGCGTCGTTGCTCCCGTCCTTGACCTCTTCGAAGGTCTCGATCGGCATCTTGACGTTGCCAGCTTCGCCCTGATGGGCGAGCCAATCCCAAAATTCCGGCACGGCATCGACCGGGTAATAGAGATGGTGCGCAGTGATCAGGACGTTGGCATCGAGCAGGTAAAGCATGCGTTAGGCGCCTTGCTCGACTGACAGGGATGCTCCGCTCAGCAAAGGGTGGACGCTGCGTGGCTTCACACCGAGAAGCTTGCCCGCGCGTGTCGGGGTAAGGACCCCCTCGCTCATGTTTCGCGCCACAAAGCTCAGCAATGCTGAGCCAAGCCGATGGCGGCGAATGATGTAGTAATTCGGCCCGCCATCTTGCCCGCGCGCGCGTTCGCGCTGGGCAGCGCGGTTGCGCAGCCATTCTCCCTTGAATGTCTCGGTAAGATTGCGCCACGCGCCCTGATCGAGCGCGCCAGCGCGGAAAAGGCGGTATGCGACCAACGACCGACTGACCAGACGTTCATTGGCGAAGTCGGTGATCTGGCGGGCAATCTGCGCTTCATCGCCGCCGAGCTGGACGCGAAGCTGATTGAGTTCTCCCTCGGGCAGCAGGAAGCTGCTGGCGATATCATTGCAGAATTGCTCGGTCGCGCCTTCGATGTGTCCGCCGCTTACACCAGTCGCCCCAATCCAGAGGTGCGCGACCTCGTGAAGCAAGGTGAATGACCAGGCGGTCTTTGCATCCTGATCGTTGATGACCACGAAAGGCGCAATCGGATCGGCCAGCGCGAACCCGCGAAACGCATCTACATCGATCGCGGAATGGTGACTGCCGAGATTGCCGATCAGCAAGACATATACGCCTGCCATTTCGACCTGCCGTCGGAGCATGCTAAATGCGGCCTCGGCAGAACCTTGCGCGCGGAAGGCAGCAAGATCCAATCCGAGGGTCTTGCGGATCGAGGCCAGGACCGGGCCGACACCATCGTTGCGCGACATGGAGCCGACAAATGCGAGCGGCTGCGCTTCCTCTTCTTCGACCAGGACCGCGCGCACCATCGCCTGCCGGGAGCGGATATCGCGCACCAAGGCATCGACAAGTGGTTCGCCGGCGGTGTGCTGGTCTGGCAGCGTGCGAAAATCTTCGCCGCGGTCTCCGCGCACGGGTGGCTCTTCGAGGTAGAACGAAACGAGGGGACGCCGGTAGACCTTTGCCATCTTGAGCAGGACCGGGCGCGATACCTCGCCTTCCTCGGTTTCCAACGCCAGCAGCCGATCTTCGCCGGGCACGCCCCGCGCATCCCGAATGCCGACCTTGGCCGCCGCTTCCTCAAGCGAAAGCCCTGCGCTTTCGCGCGCCCATTTCAGGATCGAAGGTTTTACAACCGGCATACGATTGTCTTTCGCACAAACATATGGCGGAGTGTGAGCGGAAATTTTCTCCGCCGATGAAGACCGACAGAGCTAACTGATACGAGTTGTCGCGGCTGGGACTTCGCCTGATGCCCTAAACCAAGCGGGTAACGGCCGTGCTACAACTCCCACGATTTTAGCATCGATACTGCGCGTTCGTAAGTAGCTTGAAGAGTTGGAAGTTCATCATCGTTGATCCCAATCGTAAGCGCCAAATCGCCAAGTGCGAGAGTGGCCGAGCAGAGGCCTGTGTGGCCTTTGATCTCCATTTTGTGGCAGCTTACATATGGGGCGTCCGTTCCAGGTGGGGTGGCTGGACTGTAGGTCCAGAAAGTATCATCACCGTTCCTAAGCCAATCACGGCCCTGCCATTGAACAGGATGTTCACCGCAGATTGTCCTGGACACATAGCCGCTTCCGTTCGCCCTTGCGCAAACCTGCTTCCGATCCTGCACCAAGACATTTCTCCGTTCACGCAATTCGGCTTGCGGATTGAGAACAAAGATGAACTCGTTACCCTCCGATCGCGGCAGGAAAAATGGATAAGAACTTTTCGGAATTAAATTGGCGGCAGGAACATCATACTGATGCCCAGCCACTTGTTCGCGCCCTTGAGCGCAACCGCTTACCGGAAGCATGCTAGCGACAAGGCCTATGGCCGACAGAATCTTTTGGGAGCGCCTCATTCGTAATCCATGACCATTGCTTGGAATTTTTTGCGATGGAGGCGGTCTGTATGCTCCTTACATTGTGGTGGTGCAACAGCACTCGAAACCACGACTTGTTGCAAATTTTGCCTCGGCTTATGTCGTGGGCTGGAGGCAATTGAATGACTTCATCGCTTGGCCTTGCTGGTGACCTCGACGACGTCGAACTGATCCAAGACGTTGAGGCTGCTTTCGGCATCCTTCTGGCCGATGACGAGATTAGTCGGTGTTCGACCGTGGGGCAGCTCTTCGAACTAATCGAAGCCCGCCTCCCGGACTTGCCTAGCGGGCAATCATGCGCGACCGCGATGTGCTTCTATCGATTGCGGCGAGTTCTGCAGCCTTACTCCGCAATCGCCTTGAAGCCGAAGACATCTATCGCGGCGCTAGGAGCCGTGCCTGTCCGGAAACTGCACCAAATCATCGAAACCGAATGCGGACTGCGTCCTCCACCGCAATACATCACGTTGTGGGGATGCGTGGCACTGCTGCTTGTTTTGGCGCTGCCACTCGGACTCTTCGCCATCGGTATGCCGTGGTGGGTTGCTCTTCCATCCGCCGCTCTCGGAATCGGGCTTTATCGGCGTGCACCAATCCAATTGCCCGATGAGGTCGAGACGTTCGGCGACCTGATCAGGATCGTTGCATCGCGGAGCATCGGGGCGTTAGCGGGGCAAGGCGCACGGCTTGGACCGAAAGAAGCGTGGCAGGCATTCACGGACGTGCTGTCAGATCACACCCACCTTTCGAAGGGTGAAATTGTCCCGGAGACGCTGTTGTTAGCTTCAAAGCCGAAAGCTGTCGGTCAATCGCGATGAGTGGCGCTGCCAAAATATGCTTAGTTTCGATCGCTGCTTTGGCGCTGGGAAGCTGTTCCAGCGTTTATGATATCACCGCAAAGGTCGCAGATGGACAGGTCGCCTTTTTTGCCGATACGGACTTTTTCGGCAATCCGGACTGTATACGCTCAATAGCAGTTGAAGCGGTCGATGGGCCACCTGCGACAGCTAGTCCCGGTGATGACGAGGCGTCGGTTCGACGCGGCGTATATTGGCAGAAGACGTTCGCGTCCCCTTCCTGCGAAAACCCCTTTCCAGTGCGATATGGCGCAGATTTAACGGGGCCGCCCTTCATCTATGCAGATGGCAAAGGGAAATCAGTTGAACCGAAGCCCTTATTAAGGGGCGTCACATACAATGTGTCCGCCGAGAGCAGCGGGTCCGCCTATGGCGGGGGAAGGTTTCGGATCAGCAAGGATGGGCAAGTTCAAAACTTGCCCCTCTAATCGCTTCGCCGTCGTGTCACGGCTTTGTGCAGCTCAATTCGGAGCTACGCGCTCCACTGCTTCGTACGAAACATTAATGCCCGACTGGCCGTCGGACTGTTCGAAAATCCTGGATCCCGCTGCGTATCGGACAAGCAATTGGCGCGGCCCAATCCATCTGATTTCCGCCCAAGGGCCATCCCATTCGCCGACTGGCGCGACCCCGTGATCATCGTCAGCACGGTAGACATTCCCCGTTCCGGAAAGCTGCGCGCCCTCAGCCAGAATGCTGACTTGGGTGGAATAGCTTGTGGTCGCACCACAATCCCGCCGAAACATCACGGCTTTGAAGTCCCGCGTTGGGTTGGCGATTTCAGTGACGATTTCGATTGCGCATGTGTCGGAACACCCCGCCAAGATGGTGGCCAAAATTCCAAGCGAAAGCGGTGTCTTCATGTGTCAGGGTTCCGGGGGCGGGTCGTAAAGCGGACCAGCGCCCCAGCTTGGCGGCAGATCGAGATCGGACTGGTTGCACCATGTGAGTTGCCCCGCTTTGAAGGCCTCACTTTCGAGAAGATCGGAATGCACAGTTCGCATAGCGAGCAGTAGGGCCTGAATGCCATCGATCCCACAGGCATACCTCCGAACTTCTCTATCTGGCCACTGAATGGAATAATGGCATTGATACTCTCCCCCGGGTGCCTGACTCGGGGTGAAGAAGCGAACACACAACTCGCCTTCGCCCAATTCGAACCTGCGTTCTATGAACTGCTCTTCGACCATTGGTCGGCTTATATGCAAAGCGACGACAAGATACGAGATGTCACGTTACGACGGACGATAGACCTTACTGAATTTGCCGCTCCACCGCGTCCCCGATCTGCTGCGCCGCATCGAGCAAGTGCTCGTCATCCAGGTGCGCGTAACGGGCCGTGGATTGATGGTTTGCATGACCGAGCAACCTGCCGATCATCGGCAGTGTTTCCTTGTTCATGGCGGCATGGCTGGCAAAGGTATGGCGCAAATCGTGAATCCGAACATGGCCAAGACCTGCGCGTTCGCGGATGCCTTTCCACGCCCAGGCCACATCGCGCATTTGCCGACGGTAGCGGTAGTTCCAGAACAGCCAAGGCAGTTTTTTGTGGCGCGGAATGTTAGCGATTACCTCGCGAGCGGCGGAGCCGAGCCAGACGGTGCGCGGCCCGGTCTTGCTGTCGCGAAGGTTCAACCGATTTCCCTTCACGTCGCCCCAGTGCAGATTGAGTATCTCGCCCCGGCGACAACCGGTCAGCAGCAGCAGGGTGATGGCCGCACCCTCGCAGCGGGCGGTCAGTTCTTCGCTCTCTTGCAGCTTCGCAAGCTCGATGCCGACGCGCCCCAGCTCCTCGACCGTCAAAAACCGCTCGCACTGGCGTTTGCGGTTCGGTCGTATCGACCGGCACGGGTTGGTATTCTCCAGCCGATACCCCCACGCCTCAGCCTTGTTCAGCATGTGCTTGAGGATTTCGAGGGTCCGATTGGCAGCACCCGGACCGGTGCGGTTGTTAAGCTCGGCAAACCACTTGGTCACATGTTCTTCGTTAACCTCGTCGATGAAGACGCCCTTGAAGGCGTCGTCGAGGTAGAGCCGCCGGTAGCGCGTGTGTGAATCGAGCGTTGAGGCTTTCCAGCGTGGCGACCAGCGGGTCCAGTATTCGTCAAGAAAATCGTCAAACCTCGGCGCGGATCGAATGCGCTTGCGATCGGTGGCCGGATCGCGCCCCACCTGCGCGTAGGCAATAACGCGGCGCGCGACCATTTGCGCTTGATGGCGCGTGAGGACCGAAGCCGGGCCGATAGTCACGGTGCGGAGCCTGCCGCCCATCCGGGTCTGGACGATGTAGACATTCCGTCCGCTGGGATAGTGACGGATGCCGAAGCCGTGCTCGATCCCGAGCCAGGTCGTCGTCCGTGCCTTGCCCTTGGGAACGAGCCTGAAGTTTACCGATGCGCCAACCTCGGCCAGCGCCTCTTCGACAATGCGCTTGAGGCTGACGGCTGTCATGGCCGCAATCCGATCGCCTGTGCCAGCGAGCCTGAAATACGTTCGGCGGCATCGCCGATTACGTCATCGGACAGATGCGCGTACTTCGCTGTTGTTTCCGGCAAGACGTGGCCAAGCAGCTTGCCGATAGTGGCGAGTGGCACATTGTCCATGATCGCGGTCGAAGCGAAGCTGTGCCGCAGATCGTGGACGCGCAAATCGGGCATCGCGCAGCGTCGGCGCAGATTGTACCACCACGGCTCGATGTTGACCGGGTGCTTGCCCCGTGAATTGACGAACACCAGAGCATCGTCTTCGCCGCGCTCAAATCCCGCCAGCACCTCAAGCGCTTGAGAATTGAGCCAGATGACTTTTGGGCCGGTCTTGCTGTCGGGCAGCACGAGCCGCGGCGGTTTCACCATTTCCCATCGAAGAAACCTGATCTCGCCCAACCGCGCTCCGGTGAACATTAGCAGCCGCACCATCGCGACTGGGATGGGATGCTCAGACTCAGCCCCGCGCAAAGCCGCACCCAAGCGGCGATACTCTGCAGGGGTGAGGTATCGCTCCATCTTCGGGCGCTTGAAGCGCGGCATTCCCCGGCAAGGGTTCGATCCCTTGCGGCGCATTCGAAGCGCTTCGGCATACTTCATGAGAGAGGCGAGAACCGGCACGGCGCGGTTGAAGCTCGTTTCGCCTGCCCCGGAGCAACCGTCACGCCAGCGGTGGATGTCGGCGGGCATAATGTCCGCAACCCGCATCGCGCCGAATTGCGGCTCGATGGAAAGCCGCCACGCATTGCGATTGCGTTTGATCGTCGAAGGCTTCCAGACCCGCGAAAGGTCATCCCAATACGTATCGACGAAATCGGTAAGCGTCGGCGTCGCTTTGACCACGGCACGCTTGGGCAGACCGTCCAGCGCCACCTCGGCCAGAATCCGGCGAGCCTGAGCCCTTGCTACGCCCGCGTCGAGCTCATCGGTTCGACCAAGCGAAATCCGGCGATGCTTGCCGCGATGTCGTACGCGGACAAACCAGAAGTAATTGCCGCTCGGCCTGACACGCAGGCCGAACCCGGCAAGCTCGGTATCCCAGATGCAGTATTCGGTCTCGCGAAGCGGCAGCTTGCGCCGCGCGAAATTGCCATCGAGCAGTGCCCGGCGCCCGGGCTTTCGCCGCCTGGGGACCATATGGCAATCGCCAGTAGCAAAACTGCCCTCAAAAGTCGCGGAATTACCGTCATTTGCGGGGACCGGATGGCCTTCAACAGCATGCCCGCTGCCGAGCAATTCCAGCATCTCACGCACTGATTTTACGGCATTTTTTCCCATGCCATGGCAGTCTTACTGCGTACGGTGTGCCTGAATCTGTTCCCAACTTGGACACGTATTGTTCTAGGAACTGCTGCTCGTGTTTTCCGGGGAAATGAGCCTCAATCCCGCAGGATACCTAGCCTATCTGGCGTCTGAGAGAAACCCCAGGCAGTTGGTAAAGTTGAGCGATGTTCCGCTCTACGGAAGCAAATAGCCATTTTGGACGCGCGAACTCAGCCTTGCGGAGGTCGCTCATTTCAGCGCTTGCGAGCGGCATTTCCCTGGGCCGATTAGCATGCAAGAAGCCCGGATCGGCAATCGCCGATCCGGGCTTCTTGACGAAGTTGTCCGGTAATTGCGGCGCTACTTCGAGCGCCGCTTCTTCGGTTCTTCGCTGCTGGATTCCTTGGCCTTGGCGAGGAAATCGACCTGCTCGGCGATGATCTCGCAGCCATAGCGGGTCTGGCCTTCGCTGTCGGTCCAGCGCGAGTAGTGGATGCGGCCAGTGACCATGACCATCGCGCCCTTGGTGACGTGCTCGGCGACGCATTTGCCGACGCCGTTGAAGCAGGTGATCCGATGCCATTCGATCTCGGTCTGGCGGTTGCCTTCGCTATCCTTGAAGCTGCGTGTGGTGGCGAGTGAGAGGTTGGTGATGGCGGCGCCCGACTGGGCGGTGCGGACTTCCGGCGTGTTGCCGACGAAGCCGACGAGCGTGACGGTGTTCTTCATGGTGATGACCTTTCGAAGCTGCTTATTCCGTCCAAGGGACCATCCCTTTGACTGAGCCCCGAAAAGGCCGGGCACGGTCAGGTCTGCACCGAACGCAGAGAGGGCAACGTCGCTCGAAGGAGTGGTGCGGGCAGGCATGCGCAGCATGACAACACGGTCCGCATGAGCGCGCGTTGCATGGCCTGTCCGGGTTCGGTCAGGGGCGTGGATTAGTCAATGCAAGGGGATGGCAGCTTGGCCGCAGAATGCGCCACTGGTCATGTGGAGAAAGAACGAGTGCGATTGTCGAAAAAGTCGGTTACTCCGGTGACCACAGGGAGGAATTTGTGTTTCAGGGCGCGCTGTTTACTCGCGATTGGCTGAAGGAAGGGATCGCTGAGACTGCCGAATGGGGCGGCCTCAGCGACGATGCCGTCGGACAACTCTGGGATCGTGCGCGCGCCTATCTGGTTGATCATTCCGGGCGCAAAAAACCTACCGAAGCTGAAACTGAAGATCAGTTGATCTACCCGCTGCTTGAATTGCTCGGTTGGCGGCACAAGTCCGTGCAGCAAAACATGACCACGAAGGGGCGCAAGGACGTCCCTGATGCCCTACTGTTCGCCGATGCTGACTCCGACGAACGCGCGAAGCATTTGGAGCCGTGGCAGCGCTTCAGGCACGGCGCGGCGCTGGTCGAGGCCAAGCGCTGGAATCGCCCGCTCGATCGCGAAGGACAGGGCGAACAGGGCGTCCCATCGACCCAGATCATGCATTACCTGCGCCGCGCAGCAGTCGTCGCCGATGGCAAGATGCCGTGGGGCATACTCACCAACGGGCGGCACTGGCGGCTCTATTACCAAAATGCGCTTTCGGTCGCGGAGGACTTCTTCGAGATCGATCTCGGCAAGGTCTTTGGTCTTCCGGGCTGCGAGCCCGACCTGCTCGACGAGCCGATCGCACCGGAGCATGCATTCCGCCTGTTTGTCCTGATCTTTCGTTGCGATGCCTTCCTGCCCAGCGAACACGGGCGCAGCTTCCACCTGATCGCAATCGAGGAAGCCCGACGCTGGGAAGAAAAGGTCCGCAGGGACCTCGCCGATACGGTGTTCGACACTGTCTTTCCCGAACTGATCACCGCTATCCCGCTCGCCGACCCGGCACGACCTTCCACGCTGGACGAGAACTACGCCGAAGAGGTCCGGCAGGCGGCGATGTTCCTGCTCTACCGCCTGCTGTTCGTGCTCTATGCCGAAGACCGCAACCTGCTTCCCGACGAGCGCGGGCCTTATGCAGATTACTGCCTCACCCGGTTGCGGCAGGAGATCAAGGAACGGCACGTGCAGGGGCAGGCGCAGTTGGCGCGCAGTACCGCCTACTGGTCACGGCTCGAAACGATCTTTGGGGCAATTTCGGAAGGCGACGACGATCTGGGCATCCCGCCCTACAATGGCGGACTATTCGCCGCCGAAGGCAATCCGCTGCTCGACCGGATCAAGCTGTCGGACGATACGCTGGCCAAAGTCATCCTGCCGTTATCGCACCGCGCTGAGGATGGGCGTCTACGATATATAAACTACCGTGACCTGTCGGTGCAGCAGCTCGGTTCGATCTATGAATCGATCCTGGAATATGGGGTGGAAGTTGATGGCTCGGGCAGCGTTCGTCCGCGCTCCGACAACGAAGCCCGGCATCGGTCCGGTTCCTACTACACGCCCGAACCTCTGGTTTCGCTGATCATCGAAAAGACGGTCGGTCCGCTCGTCGAGGAACGTACTGGAATCACCAGACGTGGCAGCGTTGCTGCGCAAGATCCGCGAACGCGGGGTGCCGCTGGCGGACTATGCCGGGGTCAGCCCGCTTTACGGGATCAAGACCGGCTTCAACGAGGCCTTCCTGATCGACACTGCGACGCGTGACCGGTTGGTGGCGGAAGACGCGGCGGCAGCAGAGATAATCAAGCCTTACCTACGCGGTCAGGACATTGGGCGCTGGCTGCCGGAATGGAATGGCCTTTGGATGATCTTTGCCCGTCGCGGAATCGACATAGAAAGATATCCAAGTGTGCTTCGGCACCTTGAGAGCTACCGAGAACAACTGGAACCTAAACCTGACGATTGGCAACCGCCCCGAAAGGACGCCAAATGGCCGGGCCGAAAGGCAGGGACATACCGGTGGTATGAAATCCAGGATGCCGTTGACTACTATGCCGAATTTGATGTCCCAAAGATCGTCCTGCGACGCATCGTTTTCTATGCTCAGCGCAAGGGCCGAGACCAGTTGAAGGAAGCGGCCCGCGACCGCCTTCGCAAGTATCTCGCCGTGGCCGAACCGCCGCGCGACGGCCGCCAAACCCCGCTGGAAGGTAACGCGATCTACTATGCGCAGCACGCCACTGCGACATGCTGCCGGACCTGTCTAGAATATTGGCATGACATCCCCAAGGGACGCCCCTTGACGGACGCGGAATTCGACTACTGCGTCAGCCTTGTCGACCTATTTCTGGACGAAAAGCTGCCCGATCTCGCCGATGAACCGATAAATGTACCCCGCCGCCCCCGCGGTTTGCCGCCAGAAGGTCCGCAGCCGTGAACGGCGCGGCCAAGCCAATCGATACCCAGCGCTTCGCCGCGCGGCTACGCCAACGCTTCGGATATGGCATTGGCGCAGATGAAGAATTTTGGGTATCACGGGCGGAAGCCGCCTATGCCACACTTATCGAACTCGACGCCCCGGCGCCAATTGCTCCGGTCCTTTGCGATAAGCGCGACCGGCGCGGCTGGGTCGCGCTAAGATCCCGACAGATGAGTTTAAACTTCACATGAGCCTGCTACTCTGCTTCTCGGGCCAGATCGGTAGCGGAAAGTCATCCGTCAGCGCTGAAGTCGCCAAGGCGCTTGGTTGGCGGCGAACGGGCTTTGGTGATTATTTGCGCGGCGAGATCGCACGAAGCGGAAGTGGTGGGCCTGCGCTGGGAATGGGTGCAGCCGCCGCGCTTGATGCTGCCGGACAGCAAGACCGGGGCGAAAATCGTCTACCTCAATCGGAAGGCTCAGGCGGTCCTTGCTGGCATGCCGACCAAGGCCGAAACCGGCCTCGTCTTCCCGTCGGTACGCGGCGACAAGCCAATTGCGCTCAGCATTCCTTGGCTTGCGATCCGGCAGCATGCTGCCTTGCCTGATGTCCGGCTGCACGACCTGCGGCACAGCTTCGCCTCGATCGCCATCGCTGATGGGATCTCGCTGGTTGTGATCGGCAAGTTGCTGGGCCACGCGCTTGCTGAAACCACCGAGCGCTATGCGCACCTGGCCGACGAGGCGATTGCCGATGCCGCCAAACGCGTTTCGGGTTCGCTCGCCAAGTGCCTGGGGATCGCGGCATGACCCGCGTTAGCCTTGCTCGCATCATCGCGGATGAGCTCGCGACCCTGCGCCGCTTCGATCCGGGCGCGAGGCCCGGCGGAAGGCCGCGCCGGGTGGTCTGGTCAGAGAAGCAGCCCGGCTTCGGTGTTCGCTACTACGCGTCAGGACGCAGCACTTACGTCGTCCAGTCGCTAATGAACGGCGTAACCCGGACCATCACACTGGGTAACGCCAATGTCCTGAGCAAGACCCAGGCTCTGACCGTCGCGCGGCGGATTCTGCTGCGTGCCCAAGTGGGCGAAGACCCGGCCACAAAGCGAAAGGAGGCTCGCAAGGTCCCGACCTACGATGACTTCCTGACGCTTTATTGGAAGCAGGCCGCCGCGAAGTGGAAGCCGAGCACATGCAGGACTCATAACTACTATCGCCGCCGGCACCTCGACCACGCCTTCTTCGGCATGTTCATCGACGAGATCGAACAGTCACACGTGCTGATCTGGTTCAACAAGGTCTCGGTCAACGCTGGCCCCGGCGCGGGCAATCGCTGCTTCGAGATCCTGCGCTCGATGTTCAACCATGCCGAACGGTGGGGCCTGCGACCCGAAGGCAGCAACCCTTGCGCCTACATTCGGCCCAACAAGCGCCGGAAGTGCGAGCGTTTCCTCTCCAATCAAGAGATTGCGCGACTGGGCGAGGTGCTAGACCGCAAAATCCATAGTCATCCGCTGCATGCGACAATCATCTATTTGCTGCTGCTGACGGGATGCCGAAGCTCTGAAATCACGGACCTCACCTGGAGCGAAGTGAAGGGCGGGCGGTTGCTCTTGCACGACAGCAAGACCGGTCCTCGCACAGTCTGGCTCGGCGACGAGGCGCGGACACTGCTTGCCTCGCTCGAACGACGCGGCGGATCCGATCCAGTGTTCTGGAACAAGCTGGCCCGGCGTCCTGTCAGCAGCATCGGCGCGTTCTGGAAAGTCGTGAAGGCCGAGGCCAATTTGCCCGGAGTTCGGATTCACGACCTCAGACACAGTTTTGCCAGCCACGCCGCGGCCCGCTCTGAGACACTGCCGATGATCGGCAAACTCCTCGGCCACGCACGGTTGCAGACTACCTCTCGCTATGCGCATCTCGATGATGGCCCCGTTCTCGACGCAGCGGAGCGGATCGGCGAACTCATAGCCGATGCCATGGGCGAGGATCATTCATTGAACTATAATACTATGTGTGATATCGGGGCGCTGATCCATGACCGCTAAGCCGCGAATTCGCATCTACAAGAACCGTTGGTTCGCGAAGTTCGCAAGCCGGGAAGGGATCAGCGACGCGACGCTTGTCGCGGCGATCGATCAGGCCAATCGCGGCTTGATCGATGCCGATCTCGGCGGCGGCCTGATCAAGCAGCGCGTCGCGCGTGAAGGCGGAGGCAAGTCCGGTGGCTACCGCACGCTGGTCTTCTTCCGCCATGAAGAGAGGGCCATATTCGCCTTTGGCTTCGCCAAGAGCGACAAGGCCAACCTCAGCGCGGCCGAGCTGAAGGTCTACAAGCAGGCCGCGAAGATCGTGCTCGCGCTGACGCAGGCGCAGATCGATACGGAAGTGAGCGAAGAGAGACTGTTCGAGGTGAATGAAGGTGCCCGGGACCTATAAAAGCGAGGCGCTTGCCGCTGTTCATGAGATGATCGAAGGGCTCCACGAGGGTGGGGCCGTCGACAAGCGCACGCTGCGCGAGTTCGACGAGGCGTGCCTTGCCCCTGCGGCGGCTCTTCAGCCCGAGGAGATCAAAGCGATCCGTGAGGCTGAGCACGTCTCGCAGCCGGTGTTCGCGCGGTATCTCAATGTATCGAAGAACCTCGTTTCTGATTGGGAGCGCGGCAAAAAGCGGCCTGGCGGGCCAGCACTACGTTTGCTTTCGATTGTCCAGCGCAAGGGATTGGAAGCGATCGCTTAGGCAACTTCGTTGGACTGACCCGCAAACCTCCTTCCAGAGGAGTAGATCAGGACAGCGGACTTTCTCGACGGCAACCCGGCGCATCAGCAACGCGCTCCAATTTCGGTCATTCAAGATCGATCACCGACCGTCTGATAGCGGACATCGGGTGATCCAGCCAAAACGGCTGCAATCTCGAACGATGGCAACTGTCGGGATGTAAGTTTGGTCGGGCAACTTCTCGCTGCCTAACCTCTCTTGCCAGTTGTCACCATCCATCGTCTGACACAGTCTAGGCAATCGGCGACAACACGCTCGAGCGCTTGATTTGCCTCAATGGTGGCGTCCGCGCGATCGGGTAGCGCCTGATACAACTCGGCTTCGACGCGATGCCCCGACGCACGTTCGAAATCCTTAGCGTCCGACCGTGTCTGGACGCGTGAACTGCGTGTTGCCTTTCCCGCGTCGAGGAATATGAGCTTCGCGTCGCTCGGTGAGCTGACTCTCGCAAGATGTTCGAATATACTGACATGGCGAACGCCGTCGACTACGAAGTTCTCACCCTGCCGAAACCCGCCCGCGCTCAGGACATCGCGGCAAAACGCTAAGGCATCTTCGTCGACTCGCGTTTGCCCAAGGTCCTGCAACGATTGCCGATCATCGGGATCGCCTCGCCGTGCCGCGCGCCAGTGTAGATCAGCAACCGGATAGCCTGGACCGCGATCGGGTCGGTCTCCTCGAATGCACGCAGACTTGCTGCGAGGCGATTGAACTCGCGGGCGCTGAGGAACCGGTCGACTAGCTTGCGCTTGAAGCGCGGGGTTCCCTTGCAAGGGTTTGAGCCGCGTGGGCGGATACCCAATTGTTCTGCGTAGCCCATCATCACCGACAGGATCGGGATCGTGCGGTTGAATGCCCCGGATCGATTGGCCCAGCTATCGCGCCAACGCAGGATGTCGGCTTTGCGGATCGCATCAACCCGCTGGTGCCCGAATATCTCGGTCAGGTCCTTGAAGACGCGGGCGCGATTGCCCTTGCGGGTCGAGGGCTTCCAGTGCCGGGCATAGTCGGCCCAGAAGCGCGGCGCATAGTCGCGAAACAAGGTCGCATTGACGCGCGCATGCTTAGACTTTGGG
>CAYOZY010000046.1:0-9890 GCA_964408525.1 uncultured Sphingobium sp.
AGGAGCTTGGGGTAAGCCTAGAAATCGTCGGAGAAGCAGACGACAGCACTTATGCCTCCTATCTGTTGGGAACGGACATAGTGAGCTGCCTTCGTTTCCCTACCACCGAAAGTGCTTCGGCTACCACGATCGAGGCAATGCTGGCAGGCAAGCCAGTGCTGGTGACCGATATCGGATTTTATCGCGATATTCCCGGAGATCTGGCGATCAAGATCAATCCCGCAACGGAGGGCGCGGAGCTTACCGCGCGGCTTTCCGAACTTTGCGCTACGCCCGCAATGCTTGCCGGCATGGGTACGGCCGCCGCCGAATGGGCCAAGACGACCTTTTGCCCGATCGCCTATGCGAACAAGATTTCATCTTTTCTGAGCGAAGTCTCTGATTTTCAACCGATGACAGAGCTTGCCTTTACACTTGCCCAAACAGCACAAATGCTCAACATGGGCACCGACGACAATCATTTGCATAAATGGACCCGGCGTGCCGACGCGCTGTTCAACCTGAGCGAGGCGGGAGATTGATGAAAACTGCAATAATAACAGGTGTTTCTGGGCAGGATGGTGCATATCTCAGCGCGCTGCTGCTCGAAAAGGGATATAAGGTATACGGCACCTACCGCCGAACCAGCTCTGTGAATTTCTGGAGGATTGAGGATCTGGGGATTCAGAATCATCCGAATCTGGAGCTTGTCGAGCATGACCTGACCGATCTTTCCTCCACCATGCGCCTTCTGGGATCTTCGGGAGCAAGCGAAGTCTATAATCTGGCGGCGCAAAGCTTTGTCGGCGTCTCTTTCGATCAGCCAATCACCACCGCCGAAATCACCGGGATAGGCGCGCTCAATCTTCTCGAAGCAATTCGCTACACCGATCCTTCGATACGCTTCTATCAGGCCAGCACATCTGAAATGTATGGCAAGGTTCAGGCGATACCCCAGGATGAAAATACGATGTTCTGGCCTCGCAGCCCCTATGCGGTCGCGAAGCTTTATGCCCACTGGATTACGGTCAACTATCGAGAAAGTTACGGAATTTTCGGGTCCAGCGGTATCCTGTTCAACCATGAAAGCCCGCTGCGCGGCAAGGAATTCGTCACCCGCAAGATCACCGACGCCGTTGCGCGCATCAAGCTCGGCCTTCTGGACCGCCTCGAACTCGGAAACATAAACGCCAAGCGCGACTGGGGTTTCGCGCAGGAATATGTCGAAGGCATGTGGCGTATGCTTCAGGCCGATCAACCCGAAACATATGTGCTCGCCACAGGGCAAACCACGACTGTGCGCGATTTTGTCAAAATGGCTTTCGCCGCCGCCGACATCCATGTGGAATTTTCAGGCGACGATGTGGACGAAATCGCAACAGATGCGGCCACGGGCAAAGTCGTAATGCGGATAAATCCCCGCTTTCACAGGCCAGCCGAAGTCGATTTGCTCATCGGTAATCCGGCCAAGGCGCGATGCGAACTCGGCTGGGAAGCCAAAACCTCCCTGCAAGCACTCTGCAAGATGATGGTTGATGCTGATCTCAAGCGGGTACAGAACGGAAATTCCTTTTAATGAAATCATGAGTATACAACGCCCATATTCAGGCAGGGTTGTTTTTGACCATCTGCCCAAAACTGCGGGAACCGCGATCAACCGCTGGCTCCTTGAAGCGCTTGGCGAAGGCAATGTAAGCGATATTCTGTCGGGACTGCACCGTGGGATCGTGAACCGCCACGGTGGTCGCTACAGCCTTATCACGGGCCATCTTGATTTCATCAACGGGGAAGGTCTTGATCCCAAGTGGCGATATGTCACCCTGCTCAGGCATCCGGTCGATCGCGTGATTTCGTGGCTTTACTATGTGATCAATCACTATTCCGTTGAAAGCCTGCCCGGAGTTTATGAAAGCTGCCGGCAGTTCATCGACTCCGAGGGCGAAAGCCTGAGCGACACTATTTATCCCTCGATCAGCAATATCTACGCGGCACATTTCAGCAGGATTCTGGGACTTGGCACCGAGGATGACCGGACCAGGCTTGCCAACTCCCTCACTGCCATTGAGCGCTATGACCTTGCGGGAGTATATGACGATCTACCAGGCTTTGTTGAGCAGTTTGCCACATTTCTGGGCCTCACGCATGTTCCGCCGCTCAGGCGCGAAAATCGCACAGAGGGCCGCCCGGCTGTTTCGGCGATACCGGATAAGCTGAAGAACACCATAACCCAGTTGAATGTTCTGGATGTCGAACTGTTCGAGGCCGTGCAGGACAAGGTCAAAGCAGGCTTCTGGCGAGACACGCATAAGCAGGCCGTGGAAATTGTCGCATTGCCTGCCTCTGTTCCCAATTGCAGAACGAGCGAGGGTATCACCGTCAATTCAGTGAACTTGCTTGGCGATAAAACTATAGTTCCCGGTGAAATACTCGTCGTGGAAGTCTCTTTCGAGCTCACGCGACCTATAAATTCCATGCAGGCCGGCCTGCATATCGTGGATGAGAATGGCGAGGTTGCCTTCGGAACGAACAGCACGTTGCTCGAAAGCGATTTTCAGACCGTGCTTCCAGGATCTCATCGTTCAGTTTATCAGATCGCCGCCAATCTGCCGCTTGGCAATTATCGGCTGGGAGTCTCTTTCTACGAACACACCAGTAGCTGGCCGCAGGAGCTTTATTGGCATGACGGCATTTGCGAATTTTCGGTTATGGCTCCTTCGAGCACCAAAGGTATTGGATATGCTCCCTGTCGTGCTCAGATGGCGCTGGCGCCCGGCAACTCTTTAGCGATCGGTGACAAAAAATGAGCCGAATACTGGTCACGGGCATCGGCGGGTTCACCGGGCGTTATCTCACCGAAAAATTGCTCGAAAACGGGCATGAACCAATCGGCATATGCGCGCGGATGGGAGAATCCGTCCCGTCTTCAGTCGAAGTCCATGTCGGAGACCTGCGCGACCTGCGCCGTCTGGACCAGATCATCACCGATTCCCGTCCGGACAGGATCATCCATTTGGCCGCAGTATCCTTCGTCGCGCATGGGCATGTGGAGGATTTCTACCTCAACAACATCGTTGCCACGAGAAACCTGCTGGATTCCGTTTCCCGATGCCGCCCGGATATAGGCCACATCATTCTGGCCAGCAGCGCCAATGTTTATGGCAACAGCAGGGCGGGTCAGATGGATGAGAGCACCTCTCCCGATCCGGTCAATGATTACGGCATCAGCAAGCTCGCGATGGAGCATGTCGCCGGCATGTTCTCGCGCCAGCTTCCCATCACCATTGCGCGCCCTTTCAACTATACCGGCGTTGGTCAATCGACCTCCATGCTGATCCCGAAAATAGTTGAGCATGTGAAAAACCGGAGCGAACATATCGAGCTTGGCAATATCGATGTGGCCCGCGATTTTTCCGATGTTCGCTTCGTGGCGGATGTCTACGCCCGCATGGCCGATTGCCCCGCAACCATAGGGCAAACGCTCAATATCTGCTCCGGCACGCTGCACAGCTTGCGGGAAATTCTTGCGATGGCGAGCGAAATCGCAGGACACGAACCGCAGATCAGGATCAATCCTGATCTGATCCGCGCGATGGAAGTGACTGCATTGTGGGGCAGCAAAGCGCGTCTTGAAGCGATTCTCGGTCCTGTCGCGATGCCGTCATTATCGGAAACGCTGAAGTGGATGATCGACGAAGGCTGACATCGGGTTGCGGGTGTGCGATCTCCTGGAACGGTTTTCGATCTGATTGGATAAGATCGACCGCTCTATATCATTGTTTTACGGCGATTTCAGAATCGTCAAATGATGCCATTTGACTGGAAATCGCTCTAAAGATGGATTGCCAGCAATTCGGCATGCGTCGCATCTGCTCCGGAAAGGAGCGCACCGACCGCATTCTGATGGGCGCGCAATTTCCTGGCAAGCCTGCTATCGCGCTCAATGCCGAACAGACGTGCGAATAGCCATCCGGCGACAGGAAGCTGGGCCAGTCTGTACCGCTTGATCGCCCGATCAAGGCCCACAATGCCCGGATCAACCACCCTACCTTCCGCTGACATGCGCAGCTCACCGAGAATGGTCAGCTTGGCCGCCCCCTCCCGTATTCTGCGGAGATAGTGAGAATTACCCTCGGCATCAGGCTCGCGGTGGAGCAGGGTTACATAAGCCGATCGGACAAACTGCTGGTCATGGAGGGCGAGAAGCCTTTCGAGCGACAATGCCCCGCCGCCTTCTTCGTTCATCGGCTGTTGCTCGACTCCCGCGCAGTTTCCAATGTCACTGCGCCATTGTTTCGCGAATTCCAGAACGGAGTTCACCTGCTCGCCATTTTTGCAGCGCGCCCACCACCCTGCGCGTTGCTGAATGGCGAGATGATCGGTAGCGACAGTCAGAATATAGCTTGCCTGTCCCGCCCATTGACCGAAAGCCGCACGGTCCGATGCTATCTCGCCGTTCAACCGGCCGATAGAATCCCGCATTTCCTGACGCAGGCTGTCCGCTTCTGCATTTTTGGCTGTCAGTTCGGCGTTCGCCGCCACGATCTGCGCTTCAATTGAAGCATTTTTGTGTTTTTCATGGCCAAGTTCACGTTCGAGCCGCGCGATCATGCGCGCCTTGCTCCTCAGCTCCGTTTTCAGCTTTTCCTCAGGCTGCGCAGAGGCTTGCAGTTTCCAATTACTCTCCGCCAGAGAACGTTCCAACGCCGCCAACGATTTTTCCAGCTCCGCGCGATCAGCCTGAAGCCTGCCTATTTCTTCCATCAGCGTGGCTTCACGACGCATGTGCCGAACATTGAGCTCGGCAACGGCATCAAAATGCTTTCCGATCAGCTCGCTTTCACGCATCTGGCTCTGGATGAGAGCAGCCGAAGCCATCTCACCGGACGACTCCATTGCCTGTGAAATTGCGGCATTGTTGCTCATTGCCCGCCTCCTGTAGATCTATCCCGTTCGGCAAACAGCCCAAGCGCCGCAAATACATCCGCCGCCGACTCTTGCCAACTTGGCAGAATATCAACCCCAACGAAAGCTCTGCCTGCCTCGGCTCGCTCCAGCCAAGCAGCGATCGTCTGCGAAAGCTGCTTCGGGCTGTCATCCGTAAAATATTCGAGAGAACCTGCAAAAAGTTCGCGCAGCACCGGCAGGTCACGAGCGAGCACCGGCTTGTTGGAGGCAAGAGCTTCTCCCACGGGCAAACCATAGCCTTCGGCCCTTGAAGTGAACAATACGCCTGAAGCGCATCGATAGAGCAGTTGCACCGCTTCATCGCTTGCATCGTCAATCCACCACAAACGCTTCCCCATTTCGGGGTGAGCCCGCAGGCGCGACTGTAGCGCTTCCGTTTTCCATCCCGGCTTGCCTGCGATCACAAGCCAATATGGGGGATCCCAATTCTCCCACAGACACTCCATAGCCGCCAGAGCCGCCTCATGCGCTTTGCGCGGTTCCACGGTTCCCACCATCAGCGCGATCCTATTGCCCTTCATGCGCGCAGCAAGTTCGACAAGCTCCTTCGAGATACCTGTGCTTGGGCTGGAAGCCCCGACATCCCACCCCAGCCGGATCACATGCAGCTTTCCGCTCCAAAGCCGCTCCTGACCGGAGACCTTCACATATTCGGCGAATTGTTCTGCAACAGTTCGCGAGATACAGAGGGCGCTGTCGGCTTGCCGGACGACGAGCTTCAGCCACCGGCGGAAATTACGAACGGCGCGCGGCCGAAACCATTGCGGGTTCGACCATGGCAAAAGATCGAAAACCACGAAGTGAATGGTCACGCCGTCCGCGCGCCACCGGCGCAGAAGCCTCTCCCAGCGAGGCAGAATATGGGCGGACAGATCCAGGCCCAGGAAAATATCACCGGACTGAGGTTCGGCTTCCATCCATAGGTTGCGGCTTTCCGCTCCCGTTCCAGACAGGAAGTCGCGTGGAGCGATGACGAACGGTTGATGTCTGGAGGCACACACCGGAACGATCCGACAGCCTTCCGGGCACATCGCAAGCATGTTCGTATAGATCGCCCGGACCACTCGTTGGATACCTGTCCCGGCATCGATGTCTATCAGCACCGAGACGTCGACGAATAGGGTCTGAAATGGGCGGCGATCCCGATGTTCGACGCCTGCGAGAGATTTGCGCCGAAATCGCGATGCTTTCAGCAGTCCCGATAATAACATAGCGCGTCGTCGACCGAGCCGAAATGGTTGAGGCGATTATCGGATATGACGGAAGCTCTGGTGCAATGCTCCCTGATATAGCGATCGTCATGCGACACGATGATCATGGCCCGATCGGCCCGCTTCACGAACAGCTCGTCATGGCACTTCTGATAGAAACGCGCATCGCCAACAGCCACGACCTCATCGATAAGGAAGCAATCGAACTCCACGACCATGGAGATAGCAAATGCCAGACGGGCGCGCATACCCGCCGAATAGGTCCGGACCGGCTCATATAAATACTGCCCCAGTTCCGCGAAATCCTCGACATATTCGACCTTGTCGTTGAAACTGGTCCCGTAGATGCGGCAAATGAAACGCAGATTGTCCAGCCCAGACAGTGAATATTGAAATGCTCCGCCAAATGCCAACGGCCAGGAGCAGGTCATCGATCGCACGATCTCGCCGCTATCGGGTTGCTCGGCGCCAGAGATCAGCCTGATCATGGTGGATTTCCCGGCGCCGTTGCGGCCCAGTATTCCAACACGTTCGCCTGATCTTACGGACAGATTGACCTGATCCAAAACCAGCTTGCGTCCAGCCTGCGTCTGATAGCCTTTCGAGACATTGCGAACCTCGATCATTCCGGAGTCACTTTCCGGCTCACTATGCCGAGCGCGGCAAGCGCGAACAAGGAGAGGGCAAGGCAACAGAAAAACATATAACTCAGGTCATAATGAGGATGCACCGCCGAACCGAAATATCCGGCCCTCACCATCTCCACGCCATGCACCATCGGCAGGGTCAGCACCACATCCTGCGCCGCTTTTGGTAGCACATCGACGGTGAACGCCGCCCCGGAAAGCGGAAAAAGCAGATAGGATGCCGGATGCCACAGCTTGTCGACCATTTCCGAGAGTTCGGCGAGCGAACCCAGAAAGATGGCGAGACTGGCCCCGAACCAGATCAGCATCACCCAGCCCAGCAGAACGAGCAGGACATTTTCCGGCGGTTCGATCCAGCCAATGAACCAATAAAACAGGGCGAGTACAACGAAAGAAATCGAGGCTCCCGCCGCTTCCAGCACGAGGCGGGCAATGAATATGTCGATCAGCTTCACCTGCCGATGATACATCAGCGACAGATTGGGTTCGACCGCACCGATGCAGCGGGAGGGCATGTTTCGCCATATCAGAACAGAGGAATACCCCGTTATGGCAAAGGCTACGATCGGCAGATCCGACCCATGCATCGACTTGGTAGCCGTCCACAGAGCCGTCACACCAAGGGTGAAGAGCATCGGCTCGACGAACAACCAGAGAAATCCGATATTATGCCGCCCATAGCGCGTCAAAACTTCACGCATCAGCAGTGCGCCGATTACCCGGCGCTGGACAGACCACGCGCCGACCATCGACCCTGGATTGAAAAGCTCGCTCATGCCCGTCAGATTTTATGCTCCTTCACGCCGGCGAACAGCATGGACAGGATACCCCATGCAGCAAGTCCTACAGCCAGCGTGGCGAAAATTCCGCGAAGCCTTCTTGGCTCAAGGGGATCGTCGGGAAGATTGGGTTCCACAATGCGCTCGACATAAGCCTGCTTGCGGCGCGCCTCGTTTCTGGCTTCGTCAAGCGAGGCAAAAGCGCTCGCAAGCTGCTTGTCCGCAAACTGGCTTTCAAGCGCCAGCCGCTGATAGCGGACGGCCGATGACGAGAGGGACTTCCGGTCGCCCGTGACTTTGCCCAACTCCTGATCGATTTCCGACGCCAATTCGGCCGAGCGGGTCTCGAGCGATGCAATTTGCGGGTTTTGCGGAGCAAGCGTCCTCAACTCTTTCAGCTGCGTCCTGGTTATAATCAGTTCGTCCTGCAGCTTGGAAATCATCTGCAGCTGAACTTCGGCTTGCTTTTGCGGGTCGACGATGCCTTCCCGATTGCGGTAATCCGCCAGCGCGATGGCCGCATTTCGCGCCTTTTCCTTCGCGTCCTCAACTTCCGCCTGCGCGAAGGTTATCAGGTCTTGCCGCCCGCGCGTGTTCAGCTTGTTGACAGTGGCTTCCGCCATTTCCAACAGCCGCTCATTGAAAGCTCTGGCCTCCTGTGGAGTATATGCCCTGACTGTGAGTGTCGTGATGGAAGACGTCGTGTCGTGATCGACCCCCACCTTCTTCTGATAATATCTATACAGATCTTCGAAAGAGCTCGCCAATCCCAGCGCGTTAAACCGATCGAAAATCGAAATATCATGGCTGCCATAGGCCTGCGCAAATGCCTGATTTTTGTTGAGCGCGCCCAATGCATCGCGCGAAAGCACGTAATCCTGAGCCGCAAAAATCTCATCATTGCCGGTGCTGAAACCCGTTGATTTCAGAAGAACTCCCAGACCTGTCGTGGAGGGCTTGTCCGGGCTGCGCACAACGAAGCGGGATTCCGAAACATAGACATCTGATGCCAACAGCCCGAAATACAGGGTAGCGATCGTGGTCGGGATAACCACGGTAATCCAGAAAAGCGGACCAAGCTTCCGGATCCTGGCAAAAGCAGCATCCGCAAATGAGAGCGGCCGCGCTGCGCCTTCCTCAGTTGCCCGCCGGTATCCGGCGTCTACCTCGGAACCAATACGCGGACTGTCCATAGTAGAAACTCTCAAATTCGTCGGACGCCGGAAGGCATTAACCAACTTACCGGACGCGTCCTATCCCCATTAGGACGGACTGTCCAGCCTGCATCTCCGCTGCGCAATAGCCCGCTATTGCCGCGCCATGAGACAAATCAACGGCAATTTCCATTGACGCCCTGCCCTGCCCCGTGGCAATCAGCGCGTCCTCGCGGGTGTAGCTCAATGGCAGAGCAGAAGCTTCCCAAGCTTACGACGGGGGTTCGATTCCCCTCACCCGCTCCAGCGTCCGTCGTTCAGTCCTCTGGCGCGATGGTAACGCGCAGACCCTCCAGCGCGGCCCTCACCGGAATCTGGCACGACAGGCGGCTCTCGCCCGTCTTATGGTCCGAACTGTCGAGCAGGTCTTCCTCATCCTCGCTCCGTGCTTCGAGATTGGCGGCAAAGGCGGGGTCAACATAGACATGGCATGTGGCGCACGAGCAGCACCCGCCGCAAAGGGCCAGCAGCTCGTCAAAGCCATTGTCGCGGATCACCTCCATCAGGCTGAGGCCTTCTTCGGCGTCCACCGTCTTTTCCTCGCCCGCACGGTTTACCACAACAATATTGACCATCTCGATATCACTCCTGAAACGACGAATACGCCTTACCGCCCTCCCTTAACGCGTCGCCGCGGGAATTCAAGCTGGCAGGAAGTCATTTGCGCGGTTAACAGAAGCCATGGTGCATGATACCAACAGTCTGAGTGCCGCGCTTGATGCGCTGGGCGAGGTGGAGCCCGCCTTTGCTCTGGCGCGCGCACGGCTGGGCACGCCCGAACCAAGAGTGCGCGCCACCGGCTATGACACCTTGCTGCGCACCATAGTCGGCCAACAGGTCAGTGTGGCGGCGGCGGCCTCTGTATGGGGGAAGCTGGAGGCTCTTCTGGGCGAGGGATGTCCGCCCGATTCGCTGCTGGCGCAGGAATTCGATGCACTACGCGCGTGCGGCCTTTCCCGCCAGAAAGTGAAGTACGTCCATGGAATCGCGGAGGCATTTGCGGCGGGTGTGCTATCCAATCGCAAGCTGCGGGCGATGAGCGATGAGGAAGTCGTCGAAGCGGCGAACGCTGCGGGGCTAGCGATGCTCTTCACG
>CAYOZY010000046.1:9900-14999 GCA_964408525.1 uncultured Sphingobium sp.
CGCGCGTGCGGCCGTTCCCGCCAGAAACCGGGCTATGCCCGCAGCCTCGCAGAACTGGTCGTCTCAGGCGCGATCGACCTGCACAACCTGCCCCGCGACGACGAAGAGGCGATCGCGACGCTGGTCAAGGTGAAGGGTATTGGCCGCTGGTCAGCCGAGATCTACCTGCTGTTCGCCGAGGGGCGGCCAGACATATGGCCCGCGGGTGATCTCGCGGTGCAGATCGCCATCGGCGAGATACTGGGCCTAAAGGAGCGACCTGACGAACGCGCGATCCGCGCACTGGCGGAGCCTTGGCGACCCCATCGCAGCGCGGCGGCCATTTTCGCGTGGCATCATTATAATGGCGCGACGCTCTGAGCGGCGGGATGAACGATAGTGACATGATGCTCCGGGCCGACGCCATCGCCTGTATCCGCGGCGGTCGTGAGCTGCTTGCCGATCTCTCCTTCTCGTTGGCGGAGGGCGAGAGCCTGTTGCTGCGCGGGCCGAATGGTGTCGGGAAATCGAGCCTGCTGCGGCTGATAGCGGGGCTGCTCACGTGTCACCGGGGCGCCCTGGTGGCGCAGGGCAAACTCGCGCTGGCCGATGAGCATCTCGCACTGGATGCCGCCCTGCCGCTTGGGCAGGCGCTGGCGTTCTGGGCCCATATGGACGGGCTGGACGAAACCCGCCTCTCCGCCGAGATGGAACGCTTCGAGCTCGCCCCGCTCGCCGAAATTCCGGTGCGCATGCTCTCGACCGGACAACGCAAGCGCGCGATTCTTGCTCGCGTCTTTGCCAGCGGCGCGCCGCTTCTGCTGCTCGATGAACCGGGCAACGGCCTTGACGGCGCCTCGCTTTGTGCGCTGGGCGCGGCCATGGACGCGCATCTGGACGGCGGCGGCGCGATCGTCGCGGCCTCGCATTTCGATCTGCCTCACCGCTTCACGCGCACTCTCGATCTTGCGGAGCGCGCCGAATGACCCGCTGGTTCTGGCCGCTTGTCCGCCGCGATCTCGCCCATGCATGGCGTGGCGGCGGCATCTGGCTGCCGGTCATCTTTCTGGCGCTGGTGGCCAGCCTCTATCCCTTTGCCGTCGGCCCGGATGCAAAGCTGCTCGGCGCTACAGGCGGCGGCATGCTCTGGATTGCCGCGCTGCTTGCTGCGCTGCTTCCCATGGAACGGCTGATCGCGCCGGATACGCAGTCCGGCATGTTCGACCAGCTATTGATCCGCGGTATATCCGACGAGATGATCGCCTGCGCCAAAATGACCGCACACTGGGTCGGCTTCGGCCCGCCGCTGATGATCGCCGCCCTGCCCGCCGCTGCCTTGCTGAAGCTAGACGACGACACGCTGATCCGGCTGGAAATGGGTCTCGCGATCGGCACTCCCGCGCTCGCCGCGCTGGGCGTGCTGGTCGCCGCATTGACGGCGGGGCTGCGCAGCGCGGGCGCTCTGGCGGGACTGCTCGCACTGCCGCTCGCCGTGCCGGTGCTGATCTTCGGCGCGGGCGCCCTGCATGAAGGCAGCGGTGCCGCGCTCAAGTTCCTCGCGGCGATTTCCCTGCTGCTGGTGGCGCTTGCGCCGATTGCGGCGGGGGCGGCGATGCGCGCGGGCCGGGAATAACCCTATGGCGCGCAAAACCATCGCCTAACCCTCGCCCTGTTATATACGGAATATGGCAATTAGCGGCGATTACAGCAGCCCGCGGAATTCTATTCAGCGCGCGCTCCACCGCGCCCAGATGGCGGTGGGGAGCAGCAGTCCTCTCGCCTCCTCGCGCACGGCGAGTTCTCCCGCCTCCACCCGCCCCGGCAGGTCCGCGAAGGCTTGATTCAGCAGCTCGCCAATCGCCAGCGCGGACATGCGCACGGCATAGACGGTGAGGAAAAGGAAGCGGCTGTTTTCATCGAGCAAGCGGCGACAATTGGCGATGAGGCCGGGCAGATCCTCTTCCAGTCGCCAGACCTCGCCATCCGGCCCGCGCCCATATTTGGGCGGGTCGAGGAGGATGCCGTCATAACGGCGCTCGCGGCGCACCTCGCGCGCCACGAACTTCGCCGCATCGTCGACGATCCAGCGCACCGGCGCATCGGCGAGGCCCGAAAGCGCCGCGTTTTCCCGCGCCGCTGAAACGGATTTCTTCGAGGCATCGACATGCACCATCTGCGCGCCCGCCGAAGCCATCGCTAGCGTGCCGACGCCGGTATAGCCGAAAAGGTTCATCAGGTTGGGCGCATCCATGTCCATGGTCTGCGCGCGCATCCAGCTCCACACCGGCGCCATGTCCGGAAAAAAGCCGAGATGACGAAAGGGCGTGCACGAAGCGGCGAAGCGCACAGTGTCCCAGCCCAGTTCCCAGCTTTGCGGAAGGGCGCGGTTCTCGAAATACCAGCGTCCGCCGCCCTCCTCGTCCGAACCGGGGATGAATTCGCCATCCGCCTGCCAGTCCGTCGATGCAGGCGACCACATCGCCTGCGGCTCCGGGCGGATGAAGCGATAGCGGCCATAGCGCTCCAGCTTGCGCCCGTTGCCGCTGTCGATCAGGCCATAATCTTCCCAGGGTTCGCCAACAAGGGTCTGGAGCTGCACCGGCGCTCAGCCTCTCGGCGTCGCCCGTTCGGCGATATAGGCCGTAACGGCATCGAAGGTCGCGGGCATGCGCTCATAGGCTTCTTCCCGGTCGAACAATGTGCCTACCCGCGCGGGCATGGAGGGGCGCACGCCGGTCGCGCGCTCGACAGCATCGCGGAACTTGGCGGCGTGAGCGGTCGCGAGCGTCACCACCGGCACATCGGCAGGCAGATCATCCGCAGCGAGCGCCGCCGACAGCCCGACCGCGCTGTGCGGATCGATCACCTGCCCCGCATGTTCATAGGCCCAGCGCAGCGCGAGGTTCATATGATCCGCATCGACCCGGTGCGATGAAAACAGCGCAGCGGCGCCTTCGCGCTGCACATTGGTGAGGCGCATCGCCTTGCTCGCCTCGAAGCCGCGCATCTGCTCGGCTAACGCGGCGCTATCTCGCCCGCCTACATCGAACAGCAGGCGCTCGAAATTGCTGCTCACCTGAATGTCCATGCTCGGCGTCGCGGTCGGCACGACACTGCCCTGACTATAATCGCCCTGCGCCAGCGCGCGGTGGAGAATGTCGTTCACATTGGTCGCGACGATCAGGCGGGCAATCGGCAAGCCCATCTTCGCGGCGACATAGCCCGCGAACACATCGCCGAAATTGCCGGTGGGCACCGAAAAGGCCACCGCTCGCTCCGGCGCGCCAAGGCGCACGGCGGCATAGAAATAATAGACGACTTGCGCCATCAGCCGCGCCCAGTTGATGCTGTTGACGGCGGAAAGGTTGAAGCGCGTCTTGAACGCCGCGTCGTTGAACATCGCCTTCACCAGCGCCTGCGCATCGTCGAAGCTGCCGTCCACCGCAATGTTATACACATTGGGCGCGCGCACCGTGGTCATCTGGCGGCGCTGCACATCGCTCACCCGGCCATCGGGATGCAGCATGAAGATGTCGATCTTCTCCCGCCCCGCGACAGCGTCGATCGCCGCCGATCCGGTGTCGCCCGATGTCGCGCCGACTATGGTGATATGATCGTCCCGGCGCGAGAGAAATCGCTCGAAAAGCAGCCCCAGAAGCTGGAGCGCGACATCCTTGAACGCCAGCGTCGGGCCGTGGAACAGCTCCAGCATCCACTGCCGGTGATCGAGCTGGACCAGCGGCGTCACCGCATCGTGGCTGAAGCGCCCATAGGCGGCGACGCACAGCTCGCGCAGTTCCTCGCGTGTCAGCGAACCTTCGACAAAGGGCGCCATCACCGCGACCGCCGTGTCGACATAGGAAAGCCCCGCCAGCGCCGCGATTTCATCACGCGTAAAGCTCGGCCAGTGTTCCGGCAGATACAGCCCGCCGTCGCTCGCGAGGCCCGCGAGCGTCACATCCTCAAACCCCAGCGCAGGCGCGCTGCCCCTTGTGCTGATATATTTCATGAGGGAGCCGCCTAGCTTGCCATGCCTCGGAGGGCAAGAAATTAAGCGTTTGCGGCGTGCGTCCTGTCTTCCCGGCGCCGCAATGCCAGCACATAGATGACGAGCGCAATCGCCGCGAACAGGGACCACTGGATCGCATAACTGAAATGGTTGTTGGGGATATCGTCGACGCGCGGCGGCGCGGATGCCTTGAGCTGTGGGTCAGGAGATGCGTCAGCAACCAGCATCGGCCTCAATACGACCTTCGGCCCGGTCGTGTGCGCGAGCAGCGAGCGGTGATCGGGCTCCTCCACGATCCAGCCCGAAATCGTGCCGCCGGTCCAGCCCGGCTTCATGTCCGGCCTGCCGCCCACGCCCAGAGCCACCAAAGCTCCCGGCCCCTCGGCGCCGGTTGTGCAATGGGCGATATAGCGAAAACCCGATGTGCCGTCGGCAGCGCGACCCGCCTCAGCCCGCCAGTTATCGACCGCCAGACAGTGCAACGACGAACGCCGGAACAGCATATCCGGCGCCACCGGTCCCAGCGGAGCATAGGCTATCGGCGGTTTCGCGGGGTTATCGCGGATCAGCGCGATCGCGGCGGATTTCTGTGCGCTGCGCTGGAGCTGCCACACGCCAAGGCCGATCATCACCGCGACGGCCAGCCCGACCAGCAGACTCGGCACCAGAGGCCAACGGCGCGGCAGCCAGCTCATTGTCCGCTTTCCTTGTCGCCATCAGAGCGCTCCCGCGCCAATACGCCCTCGCGCGCCTTGTTTTGATATTCGAGCGTCAGCAACATGCCCTTGGCGACGCGCAGCGCCCCGACAACGCAGGCTATAGTAAGCGCTGGCCAGAGCAACAGATGCACCCAGAGCGACGGGTGCACCGCGAACTCCAGCCACAATGCGAGGCCGAGAACGACCGCGCCGACGATCAGCGTCAGGAAAGCTGCCGGACCATCGCCGACATTATAGTCCCGATAGTCCAGCCCGCACAGGCGGCATGTCGGCGCGAAACCGACCGGCGATGCGAAAAGGGTCTGCGCTCCGCATTGCGGACACAGACCCCTTGCGGATGCGATAGGGAGCGGGGGGCGCGGCGCGGCAGGTTCGGTCATCGCCCTCCGCCC
>CAYOZY010000047.1:0-14867 GCA_964408525.1 uncultured Sphingobium sp.
GCTGAGTGACCGAGAAGGCGCCGGAGATCACCGCCTGGGACGCGATGATCGCGGCCAGAGTCGCGATGCCGATCAGCGGTAACTGAAACCATTGAGGCGCAAGATTGTAGAACGGGTTTTCGAGCGCGGGCATGCCCTCGCGCACCAGCAGCGCGCCTTGCCCCATATAGTTGAGCATCAGCGCCGGCAGCACGAACACCAGCCATGACACGCGGATCGGGTTGCGGCCGAAATGACCCATGTCGGCATAGAGCGCCTCCGCGCCGGTCACGGCCAACACCACCGAGCCCAGCGCGAGAAAGGCGGGCAGGGGATCGGTAACGAAGAACATCACGGCCCAATAGGGATTAAGCGCATAAAGGATGCCCGGAGACTGAACGATGCTGATGACGCCCAGAGCCGCGATGACACAGAAGTACAACAGCATGATCGGCCCGAACAGCGCCGCGACCTTGCTGGTGCCGCCGCGCTGGATGGCGAACAGCCCGACGAGAATGGCAACCGCCGCAGGCAGGATAAGCGGGGCAAGGCCGGGATTATACACCGCCAGACCCTCGACCGCTGAAAGTACCGAAACCGCCGGCGTTATCATCGAGTCGCCATAGAAGAGCGCGGTCGCGAACACGCCGAGCAGCACGATGCCGGAAGTCCAGCGCCGGGTTTCACTCTGGCTGTTGATAAGGGCGAGCAACGCGAGGCTGCCGCCTTCGCCCTTGTTGTCCGCACGCATGATGACGGTGACATATTTGAGTGTCACCACCAGCATCATCGACCAGAACATCAGGCTGATGACGCCCATGATATGATCCGCGTCGAGCGCCAGTTTGTGATGCCCCGCGAAGGTTTCGCGAAAGGCGTAGAGCGGGCTTGTGCCGATGTCGCCGAAAACGATGCCGATCGCGCCGATCGCAAGACGGATCAGGCCCGACTCATGCCCATGGCCGCTGTGATGCGCAGTGAGTTGGGGGGAGGCGGACGCTTCGCTGCCCGCTGTTGTGCTGCTGTCATCGGCCATTGGCAAATGCTCTCGCTTTTCCTGACGGGGCGACCTTTCGCGGCGGGTTAGCACAGGGCATTGTGCGGAGCAACAAAGCCATGTTCCTCATCGCACCTGTCCGTCCGATTGTCCCGCAAGGATACGGTCGAGCTGGTCTAGATTGGCCTGTAATTCGGCATGGAGCGGGCTTTTCTCCGGCACACGCGCGGCCAGCGCGCTCCATATCGTGCGGGCGTCGGCATATCGGCCCGACTGGGCGAGCGCGAGGCCATAAAAATAGGGCGATGAGGATTTGTCGGGCGCGACCCGCATCGCCCGGCGATAGCTATAGTCCGCGGAAGGCGACACCATGCCTCCGCCATGGGCGACCAGCGCGTTACCGAGGCCGACCCAGAGATCGGGATCGTCCGGGGCTGCGCGCAGCCCGGAGAGCAGCACATTGGCGGCCTCTCCGGTCCGGCCCTGTCGGGCGAAACCATCCGACATCGTAAGCCATGGGGCGGCCTTGCCATAGCTGCCGCCAAAGGCATTGCGCAGCTTGGCCAGATCTTCGTCGAAGGGCCGGACCAGCGACGCCGGGTCGCGCGGATCGCCGCGGAGTTCGGGCCGCCCCTGCCAGGCATATCCGGCCATGGCGAACAACAGCGCGGCAGCCGCCATGCCCCAAAGTCCGCGGTGCAGGCGGCCTATCAGGAACAGACCGACCGCGACGGTCGTGAGCAGCAGCATGACGATTGCCCAGCCCATCAGTCTGTTCCCTTTCGCCTGCGTCTTATGCGTCCGGCCGCGATCATCCCGCCGACAGCGAGCAGCAGCAGCGGTAAGCCCCAGAGCGGCCATAAGGCAGGATCGCTCGTCGGTTCGTAGCTGATCCAGTCTCCATAACGCTCGATCAGCCATGCGCGGATATGCTCCGGCGCCTCTCCGGCGGCGATCCGCTCCCTGATCTGCGAGCGAAGGTCTGCGGCCATGCTGGCGTTGCTGTCGGCGATCGACTGGCTCTGGCAGGTGAGGCAGCGTATCGTCTCCATCAGCGCGCGCGCCTGCTTCTCCTGCGCCGGGTCGTCAAGTTGCCGGTCGGCATAGGGCGCGGGCGGCAGCGCGGTCTGGGCCATGACCTGTGGCGACAGCAGCACAGCAAGGAAGCACAGCAGCACCTTCATTGTGCTTCCTTCCACATTTCGATCAGCTCCGGCACATCGTCCGGGCGGATGTCGCCGATATGCTGGTGCAGGATTTTCCCCTGCCCATCGATCAGGAAGGTTTCGGGGACACCGGAGCTGCCCATGGCGATCTGTACGGAGGATTGGGCGTCGAGGCCGATATGGCTGTAGGGATTGCCGTAGCGCGACAGGAAATCGTCGACATCGCCGCGCGCATCGCGGATGGCGATGCCGTCTATCGGCACACCCGCCCGCGCCAGCGCCGCGAGCTGGGGCGCTTCGGCGGCACAGGGCATGCACCAGCTCGCGAAGATATTGAGGAGGCGTGGCTTGCCCTTGGCAAACTCCGCGCCGGAGAGCGGCGGCCGGTCGCTCGCGCCTTGGGGCAGCGAGAAAGCGGGCAGGGGCTTGCCCACCATCTTCGATTCGATCACCCGGGCTTCGGGGCGGAACAGCCCCGCGACGAACAACGCCGCCAGCCCCGCAAAGATCGCCAGCGGCAGCCATGTCAGCCAGCGCCCCGTCATGCCGCTTCCTCGCCATGCACCCGCCGCAGCTTCAACATCCAGCCGCGCCGTTCCCGCCCGATCAGCGCCAGCGCGCCGCCCAGCGCGATCATCACCCCGCCGAGCCAGATCAGTGTCACGAAAGGCTTCCACCAAATGCGCATCTGCCATCGGCCATCGTCCAGCTCGTCGCCCAGCACGACATAGAGCTGGCCGTTCCAGCGGGTGAGGATAGCCGATTCGCTGGTGGTCGTCGGCGGATCGGTGAAAAAGCGGCTCTGCGGATGCAGCACCGTCTCATAGCCGCCGCGCGTCACCTGCATGTCGGCCTGCATCGCGGTCCAGTTGTCGCCCGCAAGCGGTGCGATGCTTGAGAAGGTGACGCTCCATCCTGCCGCCTCTGCGCGATCGCCCGGAGCCATAGCCACCAGTTTTTCGGTGGTGAAGGCGCTGTCCGCCGCCATGCCCGCAACGCTGACCGCGCAGCCCAGATGCGCGATCACCATGCCCCATATGAAGAATGGGGTGCGGCGCAGATTGCGTTTGGTGAGCGGGATGAGGCTGCCCAGCGCGACGCCGCCTGCCACCACCAGCCCCAGAAAGGGCAGCAGTCCGATCCGGCCCCAGCCCGCAACCGCCAACATCGCGGCGATGCCCAGCATCAGTATCGCCGGCCAGAGCATCCGCCCGCCGACCAGCCCGGCGCTCTCTCGCCGCCAGCGCATCAGCGGCCCCGCCACCATCGCCAGCATCAACGCCAGCGCCAGCGGCCCGGATATGCGGTTGAAATAGGGCGGGCCGACCGACACCTTGTGGCCGAACGCTTCGGTCATCAGCGGATAGAGCGTGCCGATCAGCACCACGCCGAGAATGACCGTGAGCAGCAGATTGTTGACCACCAGCAGCGTCTCGCGGCTCACCAGCTCGAATTGCTTGCCCTCTCGCACTGTGCCCACGCGCGCGCCGAACAGGGCGAGCGCGCCGCCGATATAGATGGCGAGCAGCACGAGGATGAACGTGCCGCGCTCCGGGTCTACGGCAAAGGCATGAACGCTGGTGAGGATGCCGGAGCGCACCAGAAAGGTGCCGACCATTGACATGGAGAAGGCAACCACGGCGAGCATCACCGTCCATGCGCGCAGCGCATCGCGCGTCGCCAGCACGGTAACGCTGTGCAGCAGCGCTGTCGCGGCCAGCCACGGCATCAGCGAGGCGTTTTCCACCGGGTCCCAGAACCACCAGCCGCCCCAGCCCAGCTCATAATAAGCCCAATAGCTACCCGCCGTGATGCCGAGCGTCAGCATCACCCATGCGCCCAGCACCCATGGCCGCATCGCACGGGCGAAGGCGGCGTCCACCGTGCGCGTCATCAACGCGCCGACCGCAAAGGAAAAGGCCACCGACAGGCCGACATAGCCGAGATAAAGCGTGGGAGGGTGAAAGGCGAGGCCGGGATCCTGCAACAGCGGGTTGAGGCCTTGGCCGTCTCGCGCAGGCGGATCGAGGCGCGCGAAGGGGTTCGACGAGAAGAGCAGGAAGGCGTAAAAGCCGAGGCTGATCGCGGCCTGCGCGCCCAGCGTCGCCATATGTGTGTCGCGTTTCAGGGTACGCTCCAGCAGCGCGACGCCCGCGCCCGCGACGCCCATCACCGTCACCCAAAGCAGCATCGAGCCTTCGTGATTGCCCCACGCTCCGGCGAATTTATAAAGCCATGGCTTGGCGCTATGGCTGTTCGTCGCCACCAGCAGCACCGACATATCCGAACGCAGGAACAGCGCGATCAGGCTGAAGAAAGCCAGAGCGCAGAGCAATGCCTGCGCCACGGCGATGGGCCGTACCCCGGCGAGCAGATCGTCGCGGCCCTGCCTCAGTCCAAATCCCGCGAGCAGCAATTGCAGCGCGGCGAGTGTTGCGGCCATCCACAGCGCAGCGAGGCCGAGTTCGGCGATCATTGCGCGGTTTTCATCTCATGCGTGGCGGCGTTGTAGTTCATCCCTTCCAGCTCGCGCGGCATATAGCGCTCGTCATGCTTGGCGAGGAGTTCGGTCGCAACAAAGGTGCCGCCCGCTTGCGGCGCGCGATCAAACGCGCCTTCCGCGACCACGCCCGAACCCTCGCGGAACAAATCGGGCGCAATGCCTTTGAAGGATGCCGGGACAGTCGCCTTGCCGTCGGTCACGTCGAACCGGATGGTTACACCATCTGGTGCCTTTTTCAGGCTGCCAACGACCACCATGCCGCCCAGCCGGATTGCCTTTCCGGGTTCCACTCCCTTGATCTTTACGTCGTTGGGCGCATAGAAATATGCGGCCTCGTCCTTCAGCGCCGATGCCGCGAGCAGCCCGGCGCCTACAACCGCAACCAGCGCGATAATGGCGAGAACCAGCCGTTGGTGCTTGGACTTCATCGCCATGCTCAGTTCCGTTTGGCCTGTTCGGCGCGGCATTCGGCACTGCGCATCGCGCGCCAGCTTGTCCAGCTCAGACCCAGAGTGCCCAGCGCGGTGATGGCATAAGCGGCGATGATGAAGGGCCAGTGGTTCATGCTACACCACCTTCGCGCGCCATTCGCGCCATGCGTGCCTCGACCTTGTTCTGTGCCAAAATGGTACGCATCCGCATCAGCACGATCGCGCCGAACCAGAGCGAGAAGCCCGTTACGGTCAACCCAAGCGGCCAGAGGATCGCGGGATCGATGGTCGATCCGCGCATGGTGATGCTCGGCCCCTGATGCAGGCTGTTCCACCACAGGACGCTGCGGTTGATGATCGGCAGGTTGACCGCGCCGACCAGCGTGAACACCGCCGTTACGCGGCTCACGCCGCCATTGTCGCTCATGCCTCGCCCCTCTTCGGCGCTGGCGCGGGCGAGCGCGATATAGCCGAAATAGAGGAACAGGAGCACCAGCATCGAGGTCAGCCGGCCGTCCCATTCCCACCATGTGCCCCATGTCGGGCGGCCCCATATCGATCCGGTCGCGAGGCATATCGCGGTGAACAGGGCTCCGGGCACCGCTATTGCTCTGCCTGCAACACCGGCAAGCGGATGGCGCCACACCATCTGCACCAGCGCCGCGACGGCCATGGCGCTCCAGCCGCCCATGCCCAGCCACGCTGCGGGCACATGGATGTAAAGGATGCGCACCGAATCGCCCTGAAGATAGTCGGCGGGCGTCACGAACAGTCCGCATCCCGCCCCCGCAACGATCAGCCCCAGCCCGATCCAGAACAGCCAGGGCGTCAATGGCCGCGCGATCTGAAGAAAGCGGGCGGGATTGGCGAACATGTGCATCGCCGCCTCTTTAGCGACCCGCATCCGGGCTGGCTAGGATTCTGTGCGGTCTGGCGCTCCTGCCGGAACAAATGCGACGAAGCTGTTACATCAAGGGGCGACAAAGCGGAATTTACTGCCTATATGGCCGCTCAGGACGCCCAAATAGCCGCGACAACCGGCATCACCATAGTGCAGTGGACCCGACAGGATCATGCTCACCCCTGAAGATTATTCCGGTCACCCCTTCGATGACGACAAGTTGCGCGAGGAGTGCGGCATCTTCGGCGTTTCCGGCGCTTATTCCGGCTCGGCCATGGTCGCGCTGGGCCTTCATGCGCTTCAGCACCGGGGGCAGGAAGCGGCCGGGATCACCAGTTGGGACGGCCATGATTTCCACAGCCTGCGCGCCATGGGCCATGTTGCAGGAAATTTCGACAATGACGAGGCGATTCGCGGCCTTCCGGGCAGCGTGGCCTGCGGCCATGTGCGCTATTCGACCACGGGCGAAACCTCGCTGCGCAATGTCCAGCCGCTTTATGCCGAGCTGTCTTCGGGCGGATTCGCGGTCGCGCACAACGGCAATATCAGCAATGCGATGAAGCTGCGTCGCGAGCTGATCCGCCGCGGCTCGATCTTCCAGTCCACCAGCGACACCGAAGTCATCATCCATCTCGTTGCTACATCCAGCTATCGAACCCTGCTCGACCGCTTCATCGATGCGCTCAAGCAGATCGAGGGCGCCTATTCGCTCATCTGCATGACAAGCGAGGGCATGATCGCCTGCCGCGATCCTCTGGGCATCCGTCCGCTGGTCATGGGTCGCCTGGGCGATGCCGTCATCTTCGCGTCCGAAACCGTGGCGTTCGATGTCGTCGGCGCTGAATATGTCCGTCAGGTCGAGCCGGGCGAACTGATCGTCGTGCCCAATGGTCCCAGCGCCGATGGCATACGCAGCCATCGCCCCTTTGGCGATGTCGCCGCGCGCCCCTGCATTTTCGAGCATGTCTATTTCTCGCGGCCGGATTCGATCGTCGACGGCAGCAGCGTTTATTCGGTGCGCAAGGAAATCGGCGCGCAGCTAGCAATCGAAAACCCGGTAGACGCGGATTTGGTGATACCCGTGCCCGATTCCGGCGTTCCCGCCGCCATCGGCTATGCGCAGCAGTCGGGCATACCGTTCGAGCTGGGCATCATCCGCTCGCACTATATCGGCCGCACCTTCATTCAGCCGGGAGACAAGGTCCGGCACCTCGGCGTGAAGCTCAAGCACAATGCCAACCGCGCGCTGATCGATGGCAAGCGCATCGTGCTGATCGACGACAGCATCGTGCGTGGCACGACCAGCCTCAAGATCGTGCAGATGATGCGCGAGGCGGGCGCGACCGAGGTGCACATGCGCATCGCCAGCCCGCCGACGCGCCATAGCTGCTTTTATGGCGTCGATACGCCGGAGCGCACCAAGCTGCTCGCGCACAAGCTCGACATTGGCGGTATGCGCGACTTCATCCATGCCGACAGCCTCGCCTTTGTCTCGATAGACGGCCTCTATAAAGCGCTGGGCGAGGCCAAGCGCGCCGACATCCGCCCGCAATATTGCGACGCCTGCTTCACTGGCGATTACCCGACCTCGCTCACCGATCAGGACGAGGCCGAGGTGCGGGATCAGCTTGAGCTGCTCAGCGAACGGGTGGTCTGAACCACGATGACCGACGCAGGGACAAAGCCGCTTTCCGGCAAGCTCGCCCTTGTTACCGGCGCGAGCCGCGGCATCGGCGCGGAAGCCGCTGTAGCGCTCGGGCAAGCGGGGGCGCATGTCATTCTCGTCGCGCGCACGTCGGGCGGGCTGGAGGAAGTGGAGCAGCGCATCCACGAGGCAGGCGGCAACGCAACCATCGCCCCGCTCGACCTGATCGACGGCGAGAGCATCGGCCGCCTTGCGAGCGCCATTGGCGGGCGCTGGCAGGCGCTCGACATCCTCGTGCTCAACGCCGCGTTGCTGGGCACGCTTGCCTCGGTGCCCGCCATCGACACCAAGGAATTCGCCAAGCTCATGACGCTCAACGTCAGCGCCAATCAGGCGCTGATCGCGGCGTTCGATCCGTTGTTGCGCGCTTCAGCGGATGCGCGCGTGGTCGCCGTTACCAGCAGCGTGGGCAGCACGGTGCGGCCCTATTGGGGCGCCTATGCCGCGAGCAAGGCGGCGATGGAAATGCTTGTGCTCTGCTATGGCGCGGAGGTGAAGAACATTTCGAAGGTGCGCACCCATATCGTCGACCCCGGCGCGACCCGCACGGCCATGCGCGCCAAGGCGTTTCCCGGCGAAGATCCCGCGAGCCTGAAAGGGCCGGAGACGGTCGCGCGGGCGATCCTCGATCTCGTGACGAGCGACGCGCCGGATGGGCAGAGGATCAGGGTGGAAGGGTGACGCCTGACGCTCAGATGAGCGGCTTTACCAGCGTCACCTGCGCGACATCTATTCCGCCGCCCGCAAAGCCGCCCTCACAATACATCAGATAATAGCGCCAGAGCTTCACGAATTTCTCGTCGAAGGCCGCAGGCAGCCGCCCTTCCTCCACCGCCGCATCGAAGCGCTCGCGCCACAGCCGCAATGTGGTCGCATAATGCAGGCCAAAGCCGTGCCGGTCGCGCCATTCCAGCCCAGCCTGCTCCGCCAGTGCGCGAAAGCGGCTCTCGGAGATCAGCATGCCGCCGGGGAAGATATAGGCCTGGATGAAATCGGCGCTGGCGGCATAGCGCTCGAAGATCGCGTCATCGATGCTGATATACTGGATGGCCGCCCGCCCGCCGGGTTTGAGCAGCCGGTGGATCGCGGCCAGATAGTCCGGCCAATATTCCTGCCCCACGGCTTCGACCATCTCGATGCTGGCGATCGCGTCATATTGCCCGCGCGCATCGCGATAGTCCGTAAGGTGGATCGTCGCGCGGTCGGGCGGCAGGTGCGCGCGCGCCCATTCCGCCTGTTCGGTGGACAGCGTAAGCCCGTCATAGCGGATTGCCGCCCGCCCCAAAGCCTTCGCCGCGAACCCGCCCCAGCCGCAGCCGATTTCGAGCAGCCGGTCGCCGTCCTTCAGGGCGAGCCGATCCAGCGCGGCATCTATCTTGGCCGCCTGCGCCGCTGCCAGTCCCTCGGCCGGGGCAGCCGGGTCAGCGAACAGCGCGCTCGAATAGGTCATGCTCTCGTCGAGCCAGAGCGCATAGAAATCGTTGCCGAGGTCATAATGGGCGGAGATGTTGCGCTTTGATCCCGCGCGGCTGTTGGCGCGCAGCCGGTGAATCAGCCATGCCAGCCAGCGCAGCGGCCCGCGTGAGCGCGCCACTCCGCCAAGCGACCGCGCATTGGCCATGAACAGCGCGAACAGCGGCACTGGGTCCGGGCTGGTCCATTCCCCGGCTTCCCATGCGCGATACCAGCCTACCGAGCCATTGAGCGCCAGCCGCCCCAATGCCCGCCAGTCGTTGAGGTGCACCTCGCACACCGGGCCATGAGCGCGCGCGCCCAGCACGCGGAACGAGCCATCGGGCAGCCATGCCTCCAGCCGCCCCCGCTCCAGCCCTGCGTCGATCCGGTCGAGCATATGGTGGCCGATGCGCGCGAACAGGCGGCGCGCAAGCGGCCAGCCGGCGCGCGGCAGGAGCCGCCCGGCTTTCACGAGATGCTGCCCGCGTCGAGGATCTATGGCGTTCACGAGTCGGGACTGTGCCCGACCCTGAGGCGAAGGGCAATCAGCCTTTCGCCAATGAGCGCGGGATTACAGGTCCGGCCCTGTGTCCGCGCTGACGGTCCATGTCTGGCCGGTGGAGAGCAGCTTTTGCAGGTCCGGGGTCTTGCCCTTTGCGGCCGCCTCGTTCTGCGCGACGACGCCCGCCTCGAAGCTGGGCTTGGGGTCGTCATAGAGCACGCCCAATGCCATCGGGAATTCGCCGAACGGCATCTCGACCAGCATATGCGCGACGCTGCGGTTCTTTACATCGTGCACGATCACGCCCGCCGCCTGCCAATCGCCATCGGCGACATCGACGACCTTGAGGCAGAGATTTTCGCGATCGAGCGTGATGCCCTTCACCCCGCCGGTCTTTTCCGAACCGAACAGCATCGGCTCGCCATGCTTGAGCCAGAGCTGGCGGTCCTCCGCACCCTTGGGTGCCGCGAAATCGTTGAACACGTCCTTGTTGTAGACGATGCAGTTCTGGAAAATCTCGACGAACGCTGCGCCCTTGTGCTCATAGGCGGACTTGAGCACATCCGGCAGATTCTTGCTGACATCGAAGCCGCGCGCCACGAAGCGCGCGCCGCTGCCCAGTGCGAAGGCTGCCGGCCGCGCGGGCCGGTCCACCGATCCATAGGGCGTGGAGGGGCTGCGCGTGCCCTCGCGGCTGGTCGGCGAATATTGGCCCTTGGTCAGGCCGTAAATCTCGTTGTTGAAGAGGAGTATCTGGCAATCGAGATTGCGGCGCAGCAAGTGCATCGTATGGTTGCCACCGATCGACAGACCATCGCCGTCGCCCGTCACCAGCCACACGTCCAGCTCCGGGTTGGAGAGCTTGACGCCGGTCGCAACGGCGGGTGCGCGGCCATGGATGGTGTGGAAGCCGTAGCTCTCCATATAATAGGGGAAGCGCGACGAACAGCCGATGCCGGAGACGAACACCGTCGTTTCGGGTTTGGCACCGATTTCCGGCAGGGTGCGCTGCACGGCCGTGAGGATCGCATAGTCGCCGCAGCCGGGGCACCAGCGCACCTCCTGATCGGTCTCCCAATCCTTGGGCGTCATCTTCTGCGGAGGAGTCATGTCGTTCACTTGAGAATCTCCTCGATGGCGGCTTCGATCTCCGCGATGCGGAAGGGCTGGCCGGAGGTCTTGTTGAGCGGGCGGGCATCGACGAGGAACTGGTCGCGCAGCACGGTCTTGAGCTGGCCTGTGTTCATCTCCGGCACCAGAACCTTGTCATAGCTTTTCAGCAGCTCGCCGAGATTCTTGGGCATCGGCCAGATATGGCGGATATGGATGTGAGAAACATTCTGCCCCTTGGCCCGCGCGCGGCGCACCGCCTGATGGATCGGCCCATAGGTCGAACCCCAGCCGACCACGGCGAGCTTGCCACCCGCCTGCCCCTGCGACACTGCCTGATCGGGGATCGAGTCCGCAACGCCCAGCACCTTGTCGCGACGGATCTCGGTCATCGCCTGATGGTTGGCGGGCGCATAATCGATATGACCAGTGTTGACCGCCTTCTCGATGCCGCCAATTCGGTGCATCAGGCCGGGCGTGCCGGGCTTGATCCACGGGCGCTTCAGCTTTTCGTCACGCGCATAGGGCATCAGGCCGCCTTCCTGCGCGCGCTCCAGAAACTCCACCGGGAACGGCGCGAAGCTCCTTACGTCCGGCACTTTCCACGGCTCGGCGGCGTTGCCGATATAGCCATCTGACAGCAGGATCACCGGCGTCATATACTGCGTAGCGATGCGGCAGGCCTCGATGGCACATTCGAACGCATCGGCGGGCGAGCATGCGGCGATGACCGGCAGCGGCGCGTCGCCATTGCGGCCATAGACCGCCTGATAGAGGTCCGACTGCTCGGTCTTTGTGGGAAGGCCCGTCGAAGGGCCGCCGCGTTGCACGTTCACGATCACCAGCGGCAGTTCGGTCATGATCGCGAGGCCCATCGCTTCGCCTTTGAGCGCAATACCGGGGCCGGAGGAGCAGGTTACGCCGAGCTGGCCGGCATAGCTCGCGCCGATGGCGGACGCGATGGCAGCGATCTCGTCCTCCGCCTGAAAGGTGGTGACGCCATATTCCTTGAGCTTCGACAGCGTGTGCAGCACTGCCGATGCCGGTGTGATCGGATAGCCGCCATAGAACATCTTGAGCCCGGCCAGCTGCGCACCCGCAACCAGACCATAGGCTACCGCATCAGCGCCGGTGATGGTGCGATACAGTCCCTCAGGTGCGGGTGCGGCGGCCAGATGATATTGCTTCATGCCAAGGCCGGTGCCGCCGATCTCGGCCGTTTCGCCATAGGCATGGCCGGCATTGAGCGCTGCGATATTGGCGTCCGCCAGTTCTGGCGCTTTCGCGAACTTCGCCTTCAGCCATTCGACAATCGGCTCACGGCTACGGTCGAACATCCAGAGCGCAAGGCCCAGCGTCCACATGTTCTTGCAGCGCAGCGCTTCCTTGTTGCCAAGGCCGAAGGGCTTCACGCTGTCCATCGTCAGCTGCGAGATGTCGAACGCCAGCACTTGCCACTGGGCCAGGCTGCCGTCCTCCAGCGGGTTGGCGTCATATTTTGCCTTGGCAAGATTGCGCTCGCCGAATTCGCCGCTGTCCGCGATGATGAGGCCGCCGGGCTTCAGATCCTTCACATTGGTCTTGAGCGCGGCCGGGTTCATTGCCACCAGCACGTCGGGCGCATCGCCAGCCGTGGTGATGTCGGACGAGCCGAAATTGATCTGGAATGCCGAAACGCCGAACAATGTGCCCTGCGGCGCCCTGATTTCCGCCGGAAAGTCCGGGAAGGTCGCGAGGTCATTGCCCGCCAAAGCCGTGGAGAGCGTGAACTGCCCGCCAGTGAGCTGCATGCCGTCGCCGGAATCTCCCGCAAAACGGACAACGACGGATTCGGGCGCGCTCATACCCGATGCTTCCTGAGGAGCGCTGATCTTGGCGACAGAGGCCATAAACAAACATCCTGTGCAACCCGCTTTGCGGGACTCATAGGACCGCGTTCCTACGCCTGCAATGCATCCACTTCAAAGTAGAAAAAGCCTCAGGGGGTAAAAGCCATCATTTTCACAAATGCCTTGCCACTCACCCTGTTTTTGTTAAAATGTTATAACATAACATGGAGGATGCAATGGCGATATCCCTGCCTCAAGGCGAAAAGAGCTGCAGCCCGATCTCGGAGCTGAACACCACGCCGCTGATCGATGTCATGCTGGTACTGCTGGTGATGTTCATCATCACCATGCCGCTGGCGACCCATGCGGTGAAGGTCGATCTGCCCGGCACCGAACAAACAAGGAAGCCGCCGATAGATGTTCATCCCACGAAGAATATCGTCGGCCTGACCGTGCAGGGTAAGCTTACATGGAACGGCGTCGCCGTGGACAGGGCGGGCTTGCTCGACAGGCTTGCCTATGCGCACGACCTGACCGTGCCGCCGGTCATATTGTTTCAGCCCGATGCTGAAGCGCGATATGACCGGGTGGATGCGGTGCTGGCGGACATCAAGCGGTCGGGCATTACGACACTAGGTTTTGTCGGCAACGAGCGCTATACCCTGTTCTGACAGGCGCTTCGGCAGGCATCGGGGCGGGGCTTATTCTCCCGGCGCCAGCGCCCTGATGCTGAGCGCGTGAATCTTTTCCGCCAGCAATTCGCGTAGCGCCTCGTTCACCATCCGCTGTCGCGCTACCCGGCTCTGGCCGCAAAAGGCGGTCGACACCAGCTCGACGGTAAAGTGGCTTTCGCCCGACCCATCATGCCCCGCATGACCACGATGTTTTTCGCTGTCGTCGATCACCAGCAGATGCGACGGGTTGAGCGCCAGCCGCAGGCGGGATTCTATTTCCGTGGCTACCGGGCCTTTCGCCGGAGTCTCTTTTGAACCTGTGTCCATCATGCCTATATACGGGGTTTAGCGATTACAGGACATAAGATTTTTGCCGGATAGAAATGAAAACGCTGCCCGACGTCCGTCGCGCTTGCATGGAAGGGTTGAAGGCGCGAACCGGGATTGCTCGGTTGAGGGATGTTCGGAGCCGGGCGAGTTTCGCGCGCCGCCCTTGCGGGAGGCTGCCCCGGCCGATCGGCCACCGGCATGGCGCTGGTTGTGCCTCGATCATGTGCGGGAATTCAACGCGGGCTATAATTTCTTCAGCGGCATGGACGCGGAGCAGATCGCGGCGGCGCAGCGCCCCTATGCCGGGTGGGAACGAGAGACGCGGGCCTTTTCCGCCAACGCCCATGCGCCGGGACCGAAATGGGCGGACTTTGCCGATCCGCTGGACGCTATCGGCGCGGGCTATCGGCAAAAGATGGACGCGATGCGCGCCGAAATGCGGATGCGCAGCGACGGGAAGCCGCTCTCGCCGGATGATCGCAAGGCAATGCGCGTGCTAAACCTGCCGCTAGACGCCAGCCGCAAAGATCTGCGCGCCCGCTATACCGAGCTTGCCCGCCGCTATCACCCGGACCAGAATGGCGGCGACCGATCCCACGAAAAGGCGTTGCAGGATGTGATCGCCGCCTATACGCACTTGCGAAAGGCTCCGGCTTTCGTTTGAGTCCGCTTCCATTTCAATCGACTGAATTTCCAAGGCCCGATCATGACCGACATACCCAATTCCAACCCCGACATGCGCAGCGAAACGCTGATGGACGCGCCCGACAAGCAGGTGAGCGCGCGCGACCTGTTCGGCGTCAATGTCGACATGATGGTTCCGGCTTTTTCAGAGGCCGATGAGCGCGTGCCCGATCTCGACCCCGCCTATGTGTTCGACCCGGACACCACGCTGGCGATCCTCGCGGGCTTTGCGCACAATCGCCGCGTGATGGTGCAGGGCTATCACGGCACCGGCAAGTCGACCCATATCGAGCAGGTCGCCGCTCGCCTCAACTGGCCGTGCATCCGCATCAATCTCGACGCGCATATCAGTCGTATCGATCTTGTCGGCCGCGACGCGATCGTGCTGAAGGACGGGCAGCAGGTAACGGAGTTCCGCGAGGGGTTGCTTCCGTGGGCGCTGCAACGCCCGGTCGCTCTGGTGTTCGACGAATATGACGCGGGTCGCCCGGATGTGATGTTCGTGATCCAGCGCGTTCTGGAGGCGGATGGCAAGATGACGCTGCTCGACCAGAACCGCGTGATCCGCCCCAACCCGTGGTTCCGCCTGTTCGCGACCGCC
>CAYOZY010000048.1:0-13411 GCA_964408525.1 uncultured Sphingobium sp.
GGCCGCTCGCCGTGATGGCATCAACGGTCGATTGCGGTGAGGAGACGCGCGCGGCATTGAGGCCGCGCCAGCCGCCGTGCGCGGCATAATCGTCGAGGCTGAGTGGGTCGATGATGCCGCAGCGGGCAAAGGTGAACCTCTGCTGGCGGGCGAAGAAGGGAAGGTTCTCAACCGGGCCGAGGCGATTGGGGTGGGTGTCGTCGAGGACGGCGGCGATGTCCGTGGCGGCAACGGGACCATAGCCGACGCGCTTGCCGTCGACGTCCACCTCTATCAGCGGCTCTATCGCGAACAGCCCGCGCGACCCGGTGCGGACGACCTCACATCCTGCATCCGCAAAGGCGCGCGCCACATCGTCCGCGCCGAGCGCGACTGAGGCCATGTCCTTGCTGACCCAGACGCGCGTCATGCGGCGACCTGCGCGCCGATGGCGTCGAGCTTGGCGGGATCAAGAGCGGCGACAGGCTGGCCGTCCACCAACGCATTGGGGCCGATGGCGCAAAGGCCGAGGCAATAGACCGGCTCCAGCGACAGCGCGCCATCCGCCCTCGTTTCGCCCATGCCGACTCCGAAGCGGGCCTGCGCCGCCTGTTCTATGGCCGCGCCGCCGCGCGCCTGACAGCTTTCGGCGCGGCACAGCTTCACGACATGACGACCAGCGGGGCTGCGGCGAAAGTCGTGATAGAAGCTGATGACGCCGTGCACCTCGGCCCGGCTGAGGTTGAGGGCGGCGGCGATGTCCGGCACCAACGACTCCGGCACCCAGCCGATTTCGGCCTGCAAAGCGTGGAGCAGCGGCAGCAGACCGCCGCGCATGGTCGCATGGTCGACGATCAGCGCATCTATGCGCCGCCTTTCCTCGTCAGACGGCGCAAAAGCCGGCTGTGAAATACTATTCCTGTTCATCGTGTGATTTTGCGCCCCTCGCTGACGCAGGTCAAACAGACTTTGCTCATGATATAATAGATGTTATCTATCAAGCTGGAGCATCGAAACCCTTTGCAGCCTTCAGCGCGACGCGCGCCAGCAGCGAGATGGGTTCGCGCCCGAAGATAACGATGGCTATGCTGTTGGCAGGCGCGGGCCGAGAAAAAGGGATAATCCGCACGGGGCCATCCGCGCACAGTGTTGCGGCATAGCTGTCCGGCAATATGCTGTTCACCCCGGCATTTTCGACCAGCGCGAGCAGAACGCTATATGAGTCCGCGATCATTCGCGGTTCGACCGTCAGCGCCAGCGATGCGAGATGGGCGTCCAATATGCGCCTGTTCTGCATGCCCTTGTGCAGCAGGCAGAGGGGGGAGGCCGCGGCCTGTTGCCATTCGATGGTTTCCAGAGCGCCAAAATCGCCGTCAATCCGCGTCGCAAAACCAAAACGCTCGGAATAGAGTTTTTCCGAGATCATTTGCGCCGGGGTTTCATCCGACAAATAGGTGAGGCCCGCATCAAGCTCATAGTCCGCGAGCGCGCGCTCTATCTCGCGCGATGTCATAGAACGGATGCTGAAATGCAGCTCCGGATGCGCGGAATGGATGCGCGTGACATAGGTTCCCACCGCCGGAATCGCGGCGGGAATAACGCCAAGGCGCATCTCGCCCGAAAGGCTCGCGCCATCGCCGGACACCGCCTGTCTCAGTCCTGCATGATCGGCCAGAAGACGCTGCGCCCAGGGGAGCATCGCTTCGCCTTCGGGCGTCAAGGCGACGAACCGGCGATCGCGCAAGATGAGCCGCTTGCCCAGAGCCTCTTCCAGCGCGGCAATCCCGGCGGAAAGCGTCGGCTGGCTGACGCCACATATCTCCGCGGCGCGGGTAAAATGCCGCTCGCGCGCCAGAGTGGTGAAATAGTCGATATAGCGCAGGTGCATATCAGGCGTTGTAATAGATATATTCGATCACACCAGAGTCATTTCGTCTCCGACGCGGCCTCTGGAGCTTCGGCTGTTCCGCCGGAGTCAGGTTCAGGCGCAGCGCTTCGGTGCTTGCCTTTCAGCTCATCGATTTCGTCCTGCCGGTTCTTCAGATAGGCATCGCGCAGCGCGGCATAGGGGTCGGGCGCGTCGCGCAGCGTTTCGAGCCGTTCATCGGACTCCGCGCGCTCATCCAGCGCCCTGAAGGTGACGGTTGAAAGCGAATATACCGGATCGTTGAATGGTTTGCCGATGGATGCCGGCAGCACGAGCAGATCGACCCAGCGCCCGAACATATCACGCACCGTCGTCGGCCCGATGATCGGCAGGAACAGGAACGGGCCGGTCTTTACGCCATAATAGCCGAGCGTGAAGGCGAAGCCGTTTGGACGCCTTGGCAAGTGAAAGGGCTTGTTCCTGGCGACATCGATCAGCCCCGCGACGCCCACGGTCGAATTGATCGTGAAGCGCCCCAGCGTTTCCGCCGCCTTGCCGAATTTATGCTGGAGCAGGAAGTTCAGGAAAACGACGGGTTCGAGCAGATTGTCGAGGAAATGGCGTGTGCCGTCGCGCACCGGCTTGGGGATCACATCTTTGTAAACCATCGAGACGGGGGCGATGACCGCCTGGTCGACGGCCTGAACCGTATTGAAGGTGATGACATTGACGGATTCCATCGGGTCAGCCTCGGAACGCGCGCGAGCCGTGACGATAATCGTGCCTTGATCCTTTGCAGCGAGGGCGCTGGCGGCGGATGGGGCGAGAGGAGGAGGAGGCTCTTCCCCGGCCACCGGCAGAACTGCGGCAGGTTCGACAGGGTGAGCGGGCGAGGGAGTGGCACTGTCGGCCCGCTGATCAAGGGACGGATCGGCAGCAGCAGGCGGCATTGCCATAGGGACGTCAGCCGCCGGGTGCGCCTGTTCGTTCGCTAGCAACAGCGCTACAATCAGTGCGGGGCAGCTCAAGCCGAGAACCTTCCCGGCGAATGGCTTGTTTGCAGGCGGCCCTGTGTCGCCATAAACGCCATTCTTCCGATCTCCCGCTTAGCGTAGCACCGCATAGCGGAGGCGAACGCCTGTTCGCAAGCCCACTTCGTCTTCTGGCATTGGGAGAGTGGTCACGCAGAAGAGGCACTCCGACGGCTCAGCGGCGGCGATCCCCACCGAACAGCCTGTTGTCCAGCGACCACGCTCCGCCTCCGCGAGCGACGAGAGGCAGGAGAATTGCAGCCCAGCTCAGATGGGTCGGCCATGCGTCGGGATAGACAAATATCTGGATCACCGCCGTCATCCCGAGCAGCGCCAGCGCCGAGCCACGGGTGAACAGCCCCAGCCCCAGCAATAGGGGAAACAGATGTTCGCTGTAGGCCGCGGCGGGCGCGGCAATTTCCGGCGACAGAATCGGCAGCGCATATTCGGTGCGAAACAGATCATAGGTTTCGGGCTTGAGCGAGAGGAACCCCTCGACCTTGGTCCGCCCGGACAGGAAGAATATGGCGGCGATGCTCAGCCGCCCAATGAGCAGCAGCAGGGCATCGGGCAGCAGAGCGGTCAGCCATTGCGCCGCCTTTTGCGAGAGGTGATCGGGTGTCTGCACGGGCGATTCCTTGTTGTCGGGTGGAATTTCGCCAGATGGAGCAACGCCCCATCCGGCGGGACGACGTCAGGCCTTGGGGGTGAGCGATCCCATCCCCTTGGGGGTCTTGATGCTGGTGCAGGTTCCTGCCTTCACCAGCTTCCAGGCATTGCCCTGGTAATCGCTGCGCGAGGTTCCGGCGCAGCTTGTGCCCGCACCGGCCGCGCAGTCGTTTTTCCCGGCCTTGGCGACACCATAGCATTTCTCAGTTTTTGGGGCTTTGGTGGCACCCGAACCGGACGCTGCCTGTGCGCTCACTCCGGCAAGGGCGACGGCAAGCGATGCCGCGAGGGTTGCGTGTGAATATTTCATTTTGACGGTCCAATCTCTGTTCATTCCTCGTCGCGCGACCGGTCAAGGGGCATGACCGGCCGCGCCATGACCCTGGTGGAGGCTGTCGGGAGCGGGTCACGAAAGCCATTCGCCACGCACCGGAAATAGGTTACAAACGCAGCGCATAAAATTTTTCGACAAGGCCTGTAACCGCAGCGCCTCTTTCCCCGAAATTCCTGCGGGAGTGTGCATGCGCGCAAGTGAGGACAAGTTGAAGGCATGGATGTGCGGCGGCCTTGATGGCGACGCCGCTGCCCATGCGTCCATGCTGCGGGCGCTGGTGCCCCTGCTGCGCGGCTTTTACCGCCGCCGGATGCAAGGCGCGGAGGACGATATCGAGGATATGGTGCAGGAAACATTGATTGCCGTTCATACCCGCCGCGCGACCTATGACCGCGCCCGCCCGTTCACGGCGTGGCTTTTCGCCATCGCCCGCTACAAGATGATCGACCATTTCCGCCGCAGTCGGCAGACCTGCGCCATCGAGGGGCTGGAGGAGATATTGGTTGCAGAGGGCTTCGAGGATGCGAGCAATGCCCGCGCAGATGTCGACCGACTGCTCGACAGCCTGCCCGCGAAGCAGGCGATGGCCATTCGCGCTACCCATGTCGATGGCCTGAGCGTTTCCGAAGCCGCGCAGGGCATCGGCATTGGCGAGTCGGACGTGAAAGTGTCTGTTCATCGGGGACTTAAGGCGCTGGCCGCGCGCATGGCGGGAGGCCCGCGATGAATACCGAGGAGCTGATCGCCACGCTGGCCGAAGATGTTCCTGCGGTTCCGCGCCATGCGGTGGGCAGACGCCTAGCGCTCGGACTGGTTGCTGGCGGTGTGGTTTCGCTGGCGCTCATCTGCCTGATCCTCGGCGTACGGCCAGATTTGTGGGACGCGATGCATGGCTCGGGATTCTGGATGAAATGGAGCTACACACTTTCCCTGTGCGCCCTGGCGGTGGCGATGACGCTGCGGCTCGCGACGCCTGACGGGCAAGGAAGCGGCTGGTTCCCGCTGCTCTTTCTGCCGGTAGTGCTGCTGGCTGCCGTCGGGATCGCGGAAATGGCGCAAGTGCCTTCGTCGCACTGGCTCCGCATGTGGCTGGGCGATAGCTGGACCCTGTGTTCGGGGCTGGTGCTGATGTTCTCCCTGCCGATTTTCATTGGCCTGCTCTGGTCGTTCCGTCGCCTCGCGCCGACACGGCTGCGCGAGGCCGGCGCGACGGCGGGACTGGCGGCGGGCGCTTGCGCGGCGACGCTCTATTGCGTGCATTGCCCGGAGGTGTCGGCCATCTTCGTGCTTACCTGGTATACGCTGGGTATAGCGCTGGCTGCCGCGTTCGGTGCACTGGTCGGCCCGCGCCTGATGCGCTGGTAAGCGATATTTTCTATCGCCCGTAACCGGGGGCACCGCACCAACGAACTCCATAAGCCAGATCAGCTTATTTTTCCGGGAGACAGACTATGATTATCACCAATAACGGCATCGGCTTCGCTACGGCAGCAGCGGTCATTGCAGTCGCGGCGGCGGCATCGGTTCCTGCTCAGGCCGAGGATGGCGCTACCGAAGTTCATTGCTATGGCATCAACAGCTGCAAGGGCACGTCGGATTGCAAGACCGCCCATAATGACTGCAAGGGCATGAACGCCTGCAAAGGGCATGGATTCAAGATCATGTCCGCCAAGAAATGCGAGGCCGCTGGAGGTCGCCAGACAGAAGAAGCTGCCCCTAGCAAGATGTGAACTTCATGGTCCGGTCGCCTTGGTGGCCGGACCAACCCTTTTGGATGACATCCGATGTCAACGCCCACAGCCCATCGTTTCGGCCTTGGCCTGCGCAAGCCGCATTATGCGGATTTTCTCGCGCGGCAGGTGCCCGTCGATTTTGTCGAGGTGATCTCCGAGAATTTCATGATCGACGGCGGCAAGCCGCTGCATATCCTGCGGCAGGTGCGCGAACGCTATCCCGTGGCGCTGCATGGCGTTTCGATGTCGGTCGGGTCCGCCGATGGCGTCGATCCCGCCTATCTCGTGCGGTTGCGCCAGCTCGTCGATGCCATCGAGCCGTTGTTCGTGTCCGATCATTTGTGCTGGACCCGCACCGGCGGCTTCAATTCGCACGATCTCCTGCCCCTGCCCTATACCGCCGAAGCACTCGATATGGTCTGTGCCAATATCGGTCGCGCGCAGGAGGCACTGGGCCGAGCGCTGCTGATCGAAAACCCGTCGAGTTATGTCAGCTTTGCCCAGTCGACCATGAGCGAGTGGGAATTTTTGCGCGAGGTCGCGCGGCGCAGCGGGTGCGACCTGTTGCTCGACGTGAACAATATCTTCGTAAGCGCGACCAACCATGGTTTCGACCCTGTCGCCTATATCGATGCCATCCCCGCCGACCGAGTTCGCCAGATCCATTTGGCAGGGCACAGCCAGGGGATCGACATGCTCATCGACACGCATGACCAGCCCGTGCCGCTTTCCGTGTGGGAGCTATATGACCATGCGCTGGCCCGCCTTGGCGGGGTCGCGACCATGATTGAACGCGATGACGCCATACCGCCACTGATCGAATTGCTGGAAGAGCTTGACCACGCCCGCGAGATCGCCGCCGGTTCGCAGCGGAGAGCGGCGTGACGCTGGCTCAGGCGCAGAGCGACTTTCGCGAGTGGCTGCTGTCGGAGGATGAACATCCATCTGTTCCGCAGACCATGGCGTCGGGGCTGCGCGTCTATCAGAACACCTATCGCGCGCAGCTTGTCGCCTGTCTTGAGGAAACATATGAGCGGGTCCGGCTGTGGCTGGGCGACGAGGGAGTTCGGGCCGCCGCCGCCGCGCATATCGACCTTCATCCGCCAACGGGCTGGACCCTCGACGCCTATGGCCGGGATTTTCCCGAAACGCTTGAAGAGCTTTATCCCGACGATCCGGAAATCGCGGAACTGGCCTGGCTGGACGTCCGGTTGGCCGAAGCCTTTGTGGCGCCCGACGCCGAGCCGATGCGCGCTGACGCGATAGCAGATGTCAACTGGGAGCACGCTGTGCTGATGCTCTCGCCGACGCTCGTGACCGGCGAGGCGCACACCAATGCGTCGGCTATCTGGTCAGCTCTTGCGAACGGAGGCGACCCGCCCGCCGTCGTCCTGTTGGCACAGCCGACGCATATTCTCGTCTGGCGGCAGGGGCTCACCTCCTGCTTTCGGCAGGTCGATGACGCTGAGCATGAGGCGCTCATCGCCGTGCAGGGAGGCTTGAGCTTCGGCGCCCTGTGCGCGCAGTGCGTCGAGGTTGATGGCGAGAACGCCGGCGTCGCCAGGGCGGGCGCGTGGCTGGGGCAATGGCTTCGAGACGAGCTGATCGTCGGGATCGCTGCGGACAAACAGCCCTATCTGGCCTAACCTCCGGTTTCGCGCTATCGACAGGCAATGACGGTTTTACCATCGGCCCATGCGATTGCCGCGATCCTGCTCGCGGTTGCAATGTTTTACGGTTTTGCGTCCGGACGCGTTCGCGTCGAGATCATCTCGCTGCTTACGATCGGCGCGATCGCGCTGGGCCTCTATTTCTTTCCGCTTCCGGGGCAACAGCCCAAGGACGGGCTGCAACTGGCGTTCGAGGGCTTCGGCCATCATGCGCTCATCACCATTTGCGCGCTGATGATCATGGGGCGCGGGCTGGTGGTGACAGGTGCGCTCAATCCCGTCTCGCGCGCGCTTACCCGGCTCTGGCAGATCAATCAGGGCTTCGGCTTTCTGGTCACCTTGCTTCTCGCCTTCGCGATGAGCATGCTGATCAACGACACGCCGGTTCTGGTGCTGTTGCTGCCGATACTGGTGCAGCTCGCATCCAACGGCGGCATGCCGGCATCCAGGACACTTATACCGGCCAATGCCGCGATCTTGATCGGCGGCATGGCCACCTCGATCGGCACATCGACCAACCTGCTGGTCGTCTCCATTGCCAATGATCTGGGGATGCCTCCCATCGGTGTGTTTCATTTCACGCCGGTTGTGCTGATGGCGGCGCTCGTGGCGCTGCCCTATGTATGGCTGGTCATGCCCCGGTTGCTGCCGGACAATTCGCCCGAAAAGCGCCACCGCCCGCGCAGCTATTCGGCCACCTTCCGGCTCGCGAGCGAAACAGCGCTGCACGGCAAGCCGCTCGAAGATGCGATAGCGAAAATCCCCGCCGACTTCGCATTTGACCCCGGTACGGCGGGGCCGTTGAAACAAGGCGCGCGCATCGGCGTTTCGGGATCGCAGGAGGCGCTTGAGGAAGCAGCCCGCCTGCTTGGCGCGGTTCCGGCACCGGCATGGCTTTTGGACCGGTTGCACACCGAGGCAGGAACCAAAGGCGAGGATCTCACCGTTGTGGAAATGGCGATTTCCGCCGATTCCCGCCTGGTTGGCCTCACCTTGCAGACCGCAGGGCTGGAGGATATCGCCGTCATCGGCGTGCATCAATCGCGGCGCTTCATGAATGAGGTACGCAAGAGTAACGCCGAGACGCCACTGGGCGAAGGCGATGTGCTGCTCGTTATGGGGCTCATCGGTGATCTTCAGGCCTTCGCTCAGGCGGACGGGCTGCTCATGCTGGAAGGCGCGAAGGAAATGCCGCGCACGGCCAAGTCGCTGCTGGCCATCGTCATCATGGGCGGGTCGGTCGGGCTAGCCAGCGTCGGCTTTTTGCCCATCGCGATCACGTCGCTGGGCGGCGCGGTGTTGATGTTCGTCACCGGCTGCGTGAAGTTCGAACGCGTCGGCCGCGCGCTGTCGGCGAAGGTGATCGTGCTGATCGCAGCGAGCATCGCGATAGGTCGCATCGTGCTCGAAAGCGGGGCGGCGCAATGGCTGGGCGAGCTTCTGGCGCTCGGCCTTCAGTTCCTACCGGCGGCAGGCGTGCTGGCGGCGATCATGCTGTTCGTTACGATCCTGACCAATTTCGCCTCGAACGCTACCGCCGCCGCAGTCGGCACGCCCATCGCCTTCAGCCTTGCGCAACAGCTCGGAATGCCGGTCGAACCGCTGGTGCTGGCGGTCCTTTTCGGCTGCAATCTCTGCTATGCGACGCCTGTCGCCTATCAGACGAATATGCTGATTATGGGCGAAGGCGATTATGAGTTCAGCGATTACATTCGCACCGGGATTCCGCTGGTCGCGATCATGATCGTGGCGCTCTCGACGATATTGGTGCTGCGTTATAATATCTGAGCCATGTTCCCGTGCCCGCGATCGCCACGAGCGGCCTGTCCAGCAATTCATCCACTCAGTTCATGGCGAGAGCCCTCGCCGCCTTGGCATCACCACCAGACATGCCGGAGCAACTGGCGAGGACAAACCCCCTGCCCTCCTCTTGAAGGGGGTTGATCTGCCTCCCGACCGGGCAGATAGCTGGACAGGGAGAGGAGAGTCGCGATGGCGGGTGAAAGGACTTGTTCTTGGCGACAGGCTGGCCGACGATGAGCTTCAGGGAAATCAATTTCGACGGCCTGATCGGCCCCTCGCATAATTATGGAGGCCTCAGCCTCGGCAATCTCGCAAGCGCGGCCAATGCCGGCTCCGTGGCGCGTCCGCGACAGGCGGCGCTGCAAGGGCTGGCGAAGATGCGCCGCCTGATGGAGCTAGGCCTGACACAGGGCTTCATCCCGCCCCAGCCGCGGCCCGACATTGGCTTTCTGCGCGCCCTCGGTTTTGCCGGGGGTGATGAAGCGGTCTGCGCCGCCGCATGGCGCGCGGACCCGGCGTTGCTGCGCAATGCGATGTCCGCCTCCTCGATGTGGACGGCCAATGCGGCAACGGTTTCCCCCGCGCTCGATACGGCCGATGGACGATGCCATCTGACCGTCGCCAATCTTTCGAGCATGGCCCATCGCAGCATCGAGGCGGACGATACTCTGCGCCTGTTGGGCCGCATATTCTGCGACAAACGGCGCTTCGCCGCGCATCCGCCCGTTCCCGCATGGTTTGGCGACGAGGGGGCGGCCAACCATATGCGCATGGCAACCATGCACGGCGAGCCGGGCATCGAGTTGTTCGTCTATGGCGAACGCGAATCGGGAGCTTTCCCGGCGCGGCAGAACCGGCGGGCATCCGAAGCGGTGGCGCGGCTTCACGGATTGGCCCCGGAGCGGACATATTTTGCTCGCCAGAGCGCGGCGGCGATAGAGGCAGGCGCCTTTCACAATGATGTCGTCGCCGTAGCCAACGAGCATGTGCTCTTCGCACATGAGCAGGCGTTCGAGGACAAGGCGAAGCTTTATGCGTTCATAACGGACACATTCCCCTCGGCGATTATCGTCGAGGTTCCCGCGAACCGGGTCTCGCTTGAGCAGGCAATCCGCTCCTATCTCTTCAACTCGCAGCTGGTGAGCCTGCCGGAAGGGGGCATGGCGCTCGTGGTTCCCGCGGAAACGCAGGAAAGCGCACCCGTGAAGCAATGGCTCGATGAATTCATTGCCGGCAACAATCTGGTGCATCGGCTTGAGGTGCTGGATGTGCGCGAATCGATGCGCAATGGCGGCGGTCCGGCCTGTCTGCGCCTGAGGGTCGTGGTCGATGAGGAAGCGCTCGCCGCCATCGACCAGCGTTTCATCCTGAACGAGGCGCGGTGGGAGGCGCTGCACCGCGTCGTCGAGCATCATTGGCCGGAGCGGATTGCGCCGGACGATCTTGGCCTGCCCGAAACATGGCGCACATGCCGGGAGGCGCGTGCCGCACTCTGCCGGGATATGGGTCTGGACTCATGACGGTTTTTCTTAAAGGGGCGAAACCGGGAATCGCTTTGGCCGGATTTTGTCCTCGTGGAGCGTCTCGCTTGATCCGGCGGCTCTGTCGTCAGGCGGCTGTGCCAAAAGTGACATAGCATTTGAGTCGGCTTCTGAGCCTGATCAAATTGGTCCACATTATTTAATCCATTTTGCTTTAAAATCCGTGGCTTCTCGTGAATTTATTAACCTATTTCGGGCATTAACCGACTGTGGGTGCGCTTCGGCGCCATGGGCAGGGCTTTGGGCTGGATGGGCTGGATCGGGAAACTTCGACATGCCGAGATTGCGGGCGCGGCCGTAGGCTGCGCCGCGGCGATGGTCGCGGGCCTTGTTTTCTGGCTGAGCCACATGATCGGCGGAGACTGGCAAGGCATTGTCGTTGCCCTCGCGATGCTTGGCTTCGGCATCGGCACCGGCGCCTATTACATGGCGCGCCGCCGCGCCTGCGCGATGGACGAAGCGACCGAACGCCTGCTAAACGCTGCGCATGGCGACTTGAGGTCCGACATCTCCGCACGCGTGAAACAGGATTTGCCGACACTGGCGCTGGCGATGGAGAGCCTGTTCGGCCAGACTCGCAGCAATATCGAATCCGTTCAGGCGCAAGCCATGCACGATCCGGTAACCGGGCTGGCCAATCGGGCATCCTATTGCAAGCAGGTCGAGCGCTTGCTGGCCGGGCCGGAGATGACCGGGCCGGCGGCGATTTTCTTCATTGATCTCGACGGGTTCAAGGCGGTCAACGACACGCTGGGCCATGCCGCGGGCGATGTCGTGCTGGCGAAGGTTGCCGGCCGGCTGCGCGATGTCGTCGCGGTACAGGCGATGGCGGGTGCCACCGACGCCGTGATCGGTCGCTTCGCTGGTGACGAGTTTACGCTGTTCTTCCCTTCCCTGCCACCTGAAATGTCAGCGATGAGCCTTGCTCATGCGGTGCAGATCGCGCTGGAGGAGCCGCTCGATATCAGCGGTTCTCCTGTGGAGATCGGCGCCTCGATCGGCGTGGCCTATTTCCCGGAACATGGCGAGACGCTCGCGGCGCTGCTGCATGCGGCCGACCACGCCATGTATGAGGCGAAAAACTCCGGGCAACGGCAGGTGCGGCTTTACAATCGTGAGCTGGAGCTGCGGATCGCCGGACGCGCGGCGCTGGAACGAGAGCTGCGGCGCGGCCTGGAGTGCGATGAATTCTTCCTCCAGTTCCAGCCGCGTTTCGACGCGGTTCAGCGCGAGATTGTCGGCGCGGAGGCGCTGGTGCGTTGGGTGCGTCCCGACCAGCAGCCGATGCTGCCTGACCGTTTCATTCCGATTGCGGAAGAAACCGGGCTGATGGTCATGCTCGGCGACTGGATCGTCAACCGGGTCTGCGAAACGGTTGCGCGCTGTTCCGCGCTGGGCGTATCCTATCGGTTTTCCGTCAACATTTCGCGGCGGGAGCTGGCACAGCCGGACTTCTTCAACCGGCTGCTGACAGCTATGGAATATTACCGCACGCCGCCAGACATGATTGAGCTGGAGCTGGCAGAATCGCTGATGATGAAGCTGCGCGACGAGACGCTGGAGGCGCTCGTCGATCTGCGATCGCGCGGTGTCTGCATCACGCTCGATAATTTCGGCACCGGCTTTTCGAATCTGGCCCGCCTCAAGGATTTGCCGATAGACCGGGTGAAGGTCGACCGCTCCATGGTGCGCGACATCGTTGTTTCAGATGAGGCCCGGACGATTTGCTCGGCGATTGTCGGGCTGGTTCGCGGGCTTGGCCTTGAAATCGCCGTCGAGGGCGTCGAGAATGAAGAACAGGTCGCGCTGCTGCGCATTATGGGATGCTCGGTGTTGCAAGGCTTCCACCTTTCGCACCCGCTGAATGAAGACGAGTACCTCGCGCGCTTTACGGCTTCGGGCGGGCGCAAGGGCGTGGAATCCGCCTGAACGGCTTACCGCTTTATGCGCTCAAGGCAGCGCGCAGTATCTCCGCATAAATATCACGCAAACGGTGCAGATCATCGATCGCGACCGCCTCATCCAGCTTGTGCATCGTCGCATTGCCAAGGCCGAACTCCACCACCGGGCAAAGGGCGGAGAGAAACCGCGCATCCGATGTGCCGCCGGTCGTGGAAAGGTCCGGGGTCAGCCCCGTCAGCTTTTCGATGGCGGCGCTCACCAGCGAGGAAAGCGCCCCCGGTGGAGTAAGGAATGCCTCGCCGCTGACCTTCGCCTCCAGTTCGCCGCCGCCGGTTTCGACGATCGCGCGGATGCGCTCTGTGAGGCCCGCACCCGTGTGCCGGTCATTGAAGCGGATCGAAATGCGCGCCCGCGCCTGCGCCGGGATGACATTGGTCGCTTCGTTGCCAACCGAAATATCGGTGATCTCGATATTGCTGGGCTGGAACCAGTCATTGCCCTCGTCGAGCCGCACCGCCTCGATCGCGGAGAGGATACGCACCAGCTTCGGGATCGGATTGTCGGCAAGGTGTGGATAGGCGACATGGCCCTGTGCGCCCTTGACCGTGATCCACATGTTGACCGAACCGCGCCGCCCGATCTTCACCATATCGCCAAGCCGGTTCGCCGATGTCGGCTCGCCGACGACACAGAGGTGCGGCTTCAGACCGCGCTCATGCATGCGCTCGATGATCGCGCGGGTGCCAAAAGTGGCGGCGCCTTCCTCGTCACCTGTAATCAGCAGGCTGATCGTTCCGGGCAGGTCGAGGCATTGCGGCAGGGCGGCAACGAAGCTCGCGATGCTTCCCTTCATGTCGACCGCGCCGCGCCCATAGAGCAGAT
>CAYOZY010000048.1:13421-14712 GCA_964408525.1 uncultured Sphingobium sp.
CGGTATGAACGGGTCGCTCGCCCATCCATCGCCGGGGGGCACGACATCGAGATGTCCCGCGAAGGCGAAATGCGGCCCCGGCCCGTTTGTGCGCTGGGCAATCATGTTCTCGACCGGCCCATCGGGCGCCTCGCCGACCGTGAACCGCTCGACATCGAAACTCAGTGGCGCAAGCATAGCCTCAAGCGCATCGAACACCGCGCCCGTCGCGGGCGTGACGGAAGGACAGGCGATCAGGCGTTGCGCCAACGGCAGCGGATCATTGTAGGCAGGCGTGGACAAGGACATAGCGCTGCGATAGCGAATGATTCGCGCCAACGCCAGAAGGGGTGTGTATCATGCCGAAACTCGATCTATCCTCCATCCCGAGCGTCAATAGCACGGGTTATCCCCCGCCGCATGCCGAACAGGTCGCCGGACGCTTGTATCGCCGTCTCGCGCCAGCCGCCGATATCGCCGATTTCGGGGCAAGCCATGTGACGCTGAAACCAGGCGCCTGGTCTTCTCAGCGGCACTGGCATGAGGACGAGGATGAAATGGTGGTGATGCTCTCAGGCGAGGCCGTGCTTGTCGACGACATTGGCCGGACTGCGTTGAGAGCCGGAGACATTGCCGCCTTCCCCAAGGGCGACGGCAATGGCCATCATCTGGTCAATGAAAGCAATGCGGATTGTGTTTTCGTGGCGATCGGAAAGCCCCCCGCCGGCATATGCCATTATTCGGACATCGACATGCTGTTCATGCCCGACAAGGGATATACCCGCAGGGACGGCTCTTCTCCCTTTTGATTGGAACCGGCGTTTTTTGTGCGCAGCCCGGTGCTGGGCGGAAATCGCCAGCCTCTCATATTGAAAATTCACATGCCCCGCGCTGGCGCGGCGAAATTGCTATATCCCCAGTCGATAAACTCGCGAAAAGCTTGGGACGGCTTTTCCGCTGTGCGCCGATATTCCTCCGGGTCTTCATCGATGCGAACGGCAGGCCACAACGCCTGATGATAGGCGATGGCCGTACGCAAATAGCCAAGGCGCTTCCGGAACTCGCGCACGGTTTCCGGCGGTATCGTGCGTTCGTCCATATCCGAAATCATGCCTTCCAGACCGCCAAGCCGCTCGGACAGGATACGCCTTGCCGCAACCAGGTCGCGCTTTCGCTCCGGGTCCGTCCGGAGATTGATATCCCGGAAAATATTGAGCGTCCCTTCAAGCAGGGAAAGCTGCCGAGCAATTGTCTCCATGCTCATCTCCTCATGGTCTTTATATTTTTATTGGCCGGGCTATGCGCCGAGGCC
>CAYOZY010000049.1:0-14706 GCA_964408525.1 uncultured Sphingobium sp.
CATCCGCCTCCGCCAACTCGGCCCGCGCGCCGCTCCCGTCATTTTCCGCAGCCACGCGCAGAAAGATCGGTTCGAAAATCCCTTCCTGCCTGATATCCACCCGCCCTTGCCGCGCCAGTTCCAGCATCGCGACGAAACTCGACGCCAGCGCCGATTTGCCGAGCACACCCGATAGCCCTTCGGGCAGAAACGCCTCCAGCCGCGTCCAGTCGAGCTTCGCGCCCACCAGCCTGCCGACCCGCTCTATCGCCTCGTCGAGCGTCATCACAGGGCGACGCGAAACGATATGCAGCGCGGGCTGGGTGCGCGCCTTCACCTGACCATAGGCGGTGAGCAGATCATAAAGGCTCGCCTGCCAGACGGCCTTTTTCGCAACCTTCAGCCCTTCCGGCTCGCCGCGCGCGAACACGTCGCGGCCCAGCCTGTCCCGCGCCATCAGCCGAGCGCCCGCATCGCGCATCGCCGAAAGGCGCTGGAGCCGCAGTTGCAGGCGCAGTGCCAGTTCCTCTGGAGACGGCTCTTCCTGCTGCGCCCTGGGCAGCAACAGCGCGGATTTGAGATAGGCGAGCCACGCCGCCATCACCAGATAGTCTGCCGCCAATTCCAGCTTCATGGCCCGCGCGCCCGCAATGAACGCCAGATATTGCTCCACCAGCGCGAGGATCGAAATCTCGCGCAGGTCCACCTTTTGCCCCCGCGCCAACGTGAGCAGCAGATCGAGCGGCCCTTCCCAGCTCTCGAAGCTGACGGTCAGCACCTCCGCGGCCACGCGCTGCGGCTCGAACAGGTCGGTGAAGTCGTCCGCCGCCGCCATCAGGCCATTACGCCGAGCAGCGCATCGCGCTTCGCGAGCAGCGCTTCGAGCGGTTCATCGCCCGGATCGCCCCCAATCGTCGCCATCGCCCGGTCGAGCCGTGCGCGCGAAACCTCGCTGATGTCCGGCAGCATTTCCGCTATTCCCGCCATCTCTTCCATCCGCGCCCAGCAGTTCAGCGCCAGATCGCATCCGGCGGCCACCACGCCCGCCGCAAGCGAAGGAATATCGCCCGACAGCGCCTTCATGTCGAGGTCGTCGGACATCAAAAGCCCGTCGAAACCGATCCTTTCGCGAATAATCTCGTGGATAACTTTGGGCGACAGGCTCGCGGGGCGCTCCGCATCCCACGCGGTGTAGACGATATGCGCGGTCATCCCCATCGGCGCGTGGCGCAACGTGCGGAAAGGCTCGATGTCGACCTCCAGCGCTGCTTCATCCGCGCTCACGTTCGGCAGTTCCTTGTGGCTATCGACGCGCGCGCGGCCATGACCCGGCATATGCTTGACGATGCCGACCACGCCGCCCGCGCGCAGCCCATCGAGCACTGCTCGCCCCAGCGCCGCCACGCGCATCGGCTCCGCGCCCAGCGTGCGGTCGCCCATGATGTCGCTCGCCCCCTCCTGCCGCACGTCGAGCAGGGGCAGCGCATCGACCGTGATCCCGCACTCGCGCAGCGTAACCGCGATCGCCTGCGCATTGGCCCGCGCCGCCTCGATGGCCGAGGAAGGCGCGATGTCATAGAGCGCGTCGAACCGCTGCATGGGCGGAAAGTCGGGCCATACTGGCGGCTGCATCCGCGCGACACGGCCGCCCTCCTGATCGATCATGATGAGCAGGTCATCGCGGCCATGCAGGCTCCGCAGATCGTCGGTCAGTGCACGAAGCTGTTCACGGTTCCCGCAATTGCGACGAAAGAGAATATAGCCCGCCGGTTCGCTCTCCCGGAACAAGGCGCGCTCGTCAGCGTCGAGAGTTTCGCCTGCGAGACCGAAAATGACGGGTTTCATGCGCGAACTCTAGCGGCCTGTGGCGAAGTTGGGAAGAGCGAGGCTGAATGGGTGTCCGCCTCCGTTCAGAGAGGCAGACCTTTCGCCTGTTCGGGCGGAATATAATAGGTGCCCCAGAGCTTGAACCAGGCCGCGACCTGCTTGCCCGCCTCCGGCCGGGGTTTGAGGAACGGCGCGATGTCCAGAACCTCCGTCATTGTCCACAGCGGCTTGCCGGTGGCGATGTCGATCTCGATGGCACGCGCCTGATCCTTGCTCGATGCGATGATACGCTTTCCGTCCGGGCTGATGGAAATATGCCCGCCATTAGACGAGGTGAAGGGCAGCAGTGGATCGCCCTTGTGGGGATAGATCGTTTGCGTTTCATCGGTGGCGAGATCGATGCGGACAATGCGTGAACCGCCCAACGCGCGGTCGCCGCCGAGATTATCGAACACCGCTACCGTGCCATCGGGCAGGATATGCGCGCTATGCTGTGCAACCGTGTGTCCCGCGAACACCTTCTTCACCTTGGCGCTCGCCGGGTCCAGCAGAACGAGCGAGCTGGACTCCCGCAGCGAGAGCAGAAGATCGCCCCCCGCCGCGCCGGGAATTCTGTGGGCTACTTCGGACCTTACCAGATCGACCGAGTTGACGTGAATCGGGTCGCAGCCATCCTGCAAGCCATAGAGCAGCCCCGGAAAGCCGCTTTTTATTAGCGCATCCACGAGGTGGATCGTCTTTTTCACCACGCCGTCACGACCATAAATCGCCACGCCTTCATTATAAATGGGCGCCTTGCAGCGGCTCTTGATCGCGGTGGAGCCAAAATAGTCCATCTTGGTCCCGGCAAAGGCCGGCGCATAGATCGTGCCGTCCGGGGCGACCTTGAACCAGTGATGCGCATGATCGAGATGCTTCCAGAGGATCTTGCCATCCCACCCGACCCGCACGATTCCGGCCGCATAGGGAAATCTGTGAAAGCCCTGAAAGATCGCGATCAGGCTGCCGTCGTCGAGCAGATGCAGGCCTACGGGATAGAAATGGGAAACATTTTTCGCACCATAAAATCCCTTGGCATCGGCGAACAGCTCATTCAGTTTAAGCGGCCAGCTATGCAAGACCTTGCCCTGGCGGTCGATGATCCACGCCAGACAGCCGAACTCCGGGCAATGCTGCGCATCCTGGTTGGGGCCACCCGTCACGAGCAGAAGCTCGCTTCCCGCTGCCGGGCTAAGCCGGGCTATCTGGCGGCCCGGCTTCGCTTTGTCGTCCATCTTCGTCGTGTTGAATTCGAACTCGGAGTCCCTCAGTTGCATCATCGCATCATAGGCCATGCGCGCACGCAAAAGCTGGTCATAGGGAAACCAGTGCAACCGCATGGTCGCAATGCCGTAGGCGAACGCGATGCCGCATAGCGACACGATAAACGCGACGAGGGACCAGTCGATTTTCCCGGTGCGGCCTGAAGACTTCATTCCTATCGCAACCCCTGTATCTTCTTCGTGCGTAGCCCGTGCCTATCCCATCAACCGCGCGGCACGAAGCGCATGATAGCTAAGCACGCCCGTGCACCCGGCCCGCTTGAACGCCAGCAGCGTCTCCATCACCAGCTCGTCGCGATCTCCCGCTCCCGCTGCGGCGGCCGCCTCAATCATCGCATATTCGCCGGACACCTGATAGGCGAACACCGGCACCTCGAAACGCTGCTTCACCGTCGCGACAATGTCGAGATAGGGGAGGCCAGGCTTCACCATCACGCTGTCCGCGCCTTCGGCAAGGTCAAGCGCGACCTCGCGCAGCGCCTCCTCGGCGTTGGCCGGGTCCATCTGATAGCTTTTCTTGTCGCCCTTCAGCAGCCCGCGAGAACCGACCGCATCACGAAACGGCCCATAAAAGGCGGAGGCATATTTGGCGGCATATGCCATGATCTGCACATTTTGCAGCGCATTTTCCTCCAGCGCGGCACGGATCGCGCCAACCCGCCCATCCATCATGTCGCTGGGCGCGATGATGTCCGCGCCCGCCGCAGCCTGGGTGAGCGACTGGCCGACCAGAATCTCGACCGTCTCATCATTGAGAACGCGGCCAGCATCATCGACCAGCCCGTCCTGCCCATGAGCGGTATAGGGATCGAGCGCGACATCGGTGAGGACACCGACATCCGGCACGGCATCTTTGATCGCGCGGATCGCGCGGCACATCAGGTTATCGGGGTTGAGCGCCTCGCGCCCATCGTCGCTCCGCCGCTCCGCTTGCGTGTTGGGAAACAGGGCGAGGCAAGGGATACCCGCGTCGCGCGCTTCCCTCGCCCGCGCGACGATCAGGTCCACCGACCAGCGCGACACTCCGGGAAGGGAATCTATTGGCTCCTCGATGCCCTTGCCCTCTGTCACGAACAATGGCCAGATAAGGTCGCTGGGGCTGAGCCGATGCTCGGCGAACATCGCGCGACTCCAGCCATGAATGCGGGTGCGGCGCAGGCGCAGCGCAGGATAGGAGGCGTTATGATGTGTCATCGCATACAGGCTTTACGGCGAGGCCGCGAGCGCCGCAAGCCGCTTAGCGCGCTGCGATTGTCTTGGGCGGTTTGGCAGAACTGGCCCTGTCACTCGCGGCCTTGACCATATCGGCGGGCACGACCGCGACCGAAGGGCCGTTGGCGATCGCTTTCAGCTCCGCCAGTCTCGCGCGAAATGCCCCCAGCTCGCGCCCGGACAGAAGCGAGGTATCTTCGAACTTCACCGACATCGGGTTCACTGTCTGGCCGTTGCGATATACCTCGTAATGAAGGTGCGGGCCGGTCGAGAGGCCGGTCGAGCCGACATAGCCGATCACCTGCCCCCGCCGCACCCGCTGGCCGGCATAAACGGCGATGCTGCTCATATGCGCATAGCCTGTGCCGATGCCGCCGCTGTGTTTGAGCTGAACGAAATTGCCATGGCCGCCGTGTCGCCCCGCAAAGGAGACCGTGCCGTCCGTCACCGCATAGATGGGCGTGCCGGTCGATGCGGCAAAATCGACTCCTGCGTGCATGCGTGAATAGCCGAGAATCGGGTGGAAACGCATACCAAAGCCGGAGGACAGCCGCGTCGCGCTAGCGACCGGCCTCGCAAGGCCGGGGCGCTTTTCTCCCACGCCTGAAGCCTCGAACCACTGGCTCTTGCCCTCGTGCATCCATTTCAGCATGTCGAGCTTCTTGCCGCTCGCCAGCTTGATGCCGCCATAAAGTAGCTCGCCGGTTTCAGTTTCACCGGTTTCCGCGCGACGATGCGCGACGATAATGTCGAAACGGTCGCCTCGGCCGATCCGCTCCAGCGAAATCTGCTGCCCGATGACGCGCAGATAGCTCTGCGCCGTTGCCGGGGTAGCACCGGCCGCCCTCGCCGCCTGATAGAGGCTGTCGGTAACGACCCCGCGGATGCGCAGCGGCGTGTCATCCACCGCGATGGCGGTGCGATGCACCATCAGCTCGTTGTTGACCCGACTGACATCGATCGCGAGATCGAGCCGCGCGCGGAACGAAAGCGCATCGAGCGGGCGCGGAACATTGCGGCTGGCACGGCGGCCCAGTGTGATGTCAAGCCGGGTTCCCGGCGCGAGCTTGCCCGAAGAAACATCGCCGCCGAGCAGCGAAACCAGCTTTCCGCTGTCCGCGCTGCTCACGCCCGCGCGGGAAAGCGCGTGGGAGAAGCTGTCACCCGCGCCGATCGCGGCGCTCAGGTTGATGATCGGCCGTTCGGGCGTCTCGCGCAGCATCGCCACGGCATCGGTCGGCCCCATATGTCGACCGCTGTCCGCGCCATAGGCGAGCGGCGTGATCATCTGCGAGCGGATTTCGTCATAGCTGGCGTTCGTCATGGGCGCTTGCGGGGCGGCGGGCAGCGGCGCGAAATCCGGGCTTAGCTTGATCGCGGTGAAACAGAGGGCGAAACAGGTCGCAGCGCCGCGCAGCCATTCGAGGCTGCCAATGTTGCGGCCAAGATCGGGCGTGAGGTTGACATCCTCGGCCCACAGCTCGATGCGGCGGCGCCAGTTGCCTGCGCGCTTGCCGAAAGCAGCGTTCGGCTGGCTCAGCAGCAGCCGGCTTTCATGCTCCTGCGCACGGGCGAGCCACAGCGTCGCACCCGGCGCGCCGGCGCCACCTAAAGCAAGAGCATCTTCAGTCTTGGCAAACAATCCGGCGACCCCCCGGTCCCATTATCGCTATCGGCGCGTCCGCTCAGCGTCGATTTGTGGCACTTTTGTGGGGCGATAGGGTTAAAGTCAAATTAAAGTGGCTATTTGGAGGCTTCCAAAGCGACGAATAGTGCGATCCAGACGGCGAGGAGGATCGCGGCACCCTCTTGCGCCCTGTTCATACATCGCCGACAAGGGGTGCATGGTTCAGTTTTCCCGCTCTGCCCTGACGGCGGTGCTCGGCCCCACCAACACAGGCAAAACGCACCTCGCAGTCGAGCGGCTCTGCGCTCATTCAAGCGGCATGATGGGCTTTCCACTGAGGCTGCTGGCGCGCGAGGTTTACGACCGGGTGGTGGCGATCAAAGGCCCGAAGGAAGTCGCACTTGTAACCGGCGAGGAGAAGATTGAGCCGCCGCAGGCCCGCTGGTATCTCTGTACGGCGGAATCCATGCCCCTCTCGGCGGAGCGCGATTTCGCCTTCGTCGCGCTCGACGAGGCGCAGCTCGGCACCGATCCTGAACGTGGGCATATCTTCACCGACAGAATGCTGCGCGCGCGCGGTCGCGAGGAAACGATGATCCTCGGCTCCGCTGCTCTCTCCGGCATGGTCCGCGCGCTGTTGCCGGAAGCCGAGATCATCTCCCGCCCGCGTTTCTCTACCTTGAGCTATGCGGGCGCGAAGAAGCTCTCCCGCCTGCCCAAGCGCTCCGCCATCGTCGCTTTCTCAACCGAAGAGGTCTATGCCGTGGCGGAAATGCTGCGGCGGCTGCGCGGCGGCGCGGCGGTGGTGATGGGCGCGCTGTCCCCCTCCACCCGCAATGCGCAGGTGAAGCTGTTCATGGAAGGTCAGGTCGATTATCTCGTCGCCACCGATGCCATCGGCATGGGCCTCAACCTCGATGTCGCGCATGTCGCCTTCGCGTCGCTGAACAAGTTTGATGGCAAGCGCACCCGCCGCCTCACCATATCGGAAATGGCGCAGATCGCCGGACGCGCGGGTCGCCACCAGAAAGACGGCACCTTCGGCTCGCTCGGCGCAGAGGATGGCGCGAACGCCTTTCGTCCCGAAGAGATAGAGGCGATCGAAAACCACCATTTCCCGAAGATTGAGCAACTATTCTGGCGTGATGGCGACCCGCCGATGGAAAGCCTCGACGGCTTGGTCGAAGCGCTCGAAGCGCGACCCGACCAGCCCGGCCTTGTCCCCGCGCCGCAAGCCATCGACCTCGCCATACTCAAGGCGATGGCCGACGAGCATCGAGTGCGCGAACGCGTGCGCTCTCCGCATGATGTCCGCCGCCTGTGGGATGTCTGCGGTCTCCCCGATTTCCAGAAGCTGGGCACGGAGCATCACCACCGCATGGTCGCACGCCTGTGGCAGTTCCGCTCTGAGGGTAACGGCCATGTCCCGCGCGACTGGTTCGCGCAGCAAATCGCGCGGCTGGACACGGTGCAGGGCGATGTCGACACGCTTTCCGGGCGCATCGCGGCGGCGCGGACATGGGCCTATATCGCCCATCGGCCAGACTGGCTTGCCGACCCCGCCGAGATGGCGGAGCGCACCCGCGCGCTGGAGGAAAGACTCTCCGACGCGCTGCATTCCGCTCTCACCCAGCGCTTCGTCGACAGGCGCACATCCGTCCTGCTGCGAGACATCGGCCGCAAGAATGAGGCGCTTCCGGTCGACATCGGCGCAGATGGGGCTGTGCAGGTCGATGGCGAGACGCTAGGACAGTTGCAGGGATTCCGTTTTCTCGTCGATCCACGGGCGAGAGGCGGCGAGAAAAAGCTTTTGCTGGCCGCGGCGGCGCGGCGCCTGGGGACGATGCTGACTGTGCAGGCCGAAGAACTGATCGCCGCGAATGACGCGGATTTCGCGCTGATCGCGCCACCCGGAGCCATGCCCGCCATAGGCTGGCGCGAGCAGCCGGTCGCGACGCTGCATCCGGGCACGAGCCTTCTGGCGCCCGAAATTCGGGCGGACAAGGCGATCATGGCGCTGGGGCAGGATGTGCATAACCGGCTCACCGCGCGGCTTCAGGCATGGATGAAGGCGCAGTATGAGCGCCACCTCGCGCCGCTGCTCGCGATTTTGGAGCAATCCACCCTTCCCGAAACGCCCGCCGTCGTGCGCGCGTTGTTCATTCAGCTCGCCGATGCGGGCGGAATCATCGCCCGCGCCGATCTCGACCAGGCTCTAAACCTGCTCGACAAGGAGCAGCGCCAGCTTATGCGCAAGGCGGGGTTCACCATCGGCGTGCTCGACATATATCACCACGCGCTGCTGAAACCGGGTGCGGCGCTCTGGCGTCTGGCGCTCATGGCGGTGAAGCGCGGCAAGCCGATGCTGCCTCCGCCTCAGGCCGGTGTTGTCGTGCTGAAGCTTGACGGACGCGAGGCGCAGATGGGCGCGGCCCGCGCGGGATATCGCAGCTTTGGCGACACGATGGTGCGCATCGACATGGTCGAGCGGATCGGGCGCGGCGGGCACGAAGCGATCGCGAAGAACGAGCGCTATGATGCGTCCTCGCCCTTCATCGTCTCGCTCGGTCTTTCCGAGGCGTTGTTCGGCCATATCATGCGCAGCGCCGGCTTCCGCGCCATCACGCCGCAAGCAGTGGAGACGTCCGCATCAACGGATGGCGCAACTGAGCGCGATCCCGAACCATTGGCGCCCGCGCCGCAGCCGGAATCCGGCCCGGCCGACACTTCCACCGACACCCCTCCCAGCATGCTGGAAGAAATCCCGGCGCCGCCCGCCGACCCAACCCCCGTTTCCGCTCCTGAGGCGCAGAGCGAAATCGGCACCGACGCTCCACCCGCAGAAGCGCCCGCAGCGGCCCCGCAAGGCGCAAACTGGGTGTTTCGCGGACGCCAGCGCCCGCGCGACCGGAGCTTCGGCGGCAAGGGTCCGCAATCGCATGACCGGAGTAACAGCAGCTCGTATCGGAGCGAAGGCAAAGGCTCCGGCCAGCCCAAGCATGGCGGCAAGGCTACGCGCAAGGATGGCGACAGAAATCAACGCTCCGGCAAAAATGCCCATGCGCTGCGCCCGTCCGTTCATCGCAGCGAGCCGGAACGGCCCGCAGGCGGCGGTGCATTCGCGGGGCTGGCGGCATTGCTTGGGCGAGAGGAATAAGATGAAGGCGCGCGCTTGACGGCCGCTCCTGTCTCCGCTCCCGCTGGCCATGCGCCGAGCCAGCGCATCGACAAGTTCCTGTGGTTCGTCCGCCTCGCCAAGAGCCGCTCCGTCGCGCAGGCAATGGCGGAGCGTGGCGTCATGCGCCTCAATGGCAGGCGCATCGAACGGGCGCACAGCCCGGTGCGCATCGGCGACCTCATCACCCTTGCCCAAGGCGACCGCATCCGCGTGGTGCGCGTGGTGCGCCTGCCTGAGCGGCGCGGCCCTGCCATCGAGGCGGCGCTGTGCTATGAGGAGCTGGCTCTGGGCAACGGGCAGGAATAGCCGCGCTTTCACGGTCGATACCTTCTCCATATTGACGCGAGCGGCGCGCGGGAATAGCAGGGCGGAAAGAGTGCTGGTCTGCGCCCTATGGTCGTGGCCCGCCGGGGAAGGGAAAACGCCAGATGACCTATGTTGTAACCGACGCCTGTATCCGCTGCAAATATATGGATTGCGTCGAGGTTTGCCCGGTCGATTGCTTTTACGAGGGCGAGAACATGCTGGTCATCAACCCCAATGAGTGCATCGATTGCGGCGTGTGCGAACCGGAATGTCCCGCCGAAGCGATCCTGCCCGACACCGAGAGCGGCCTTGAGAAGTGGCTGGAACTCAACACCAAATTCTCCGCCGAATGGCCGAACATCACGACCAAGGGTACCCAGCCCGCCGATGCCGACGAGCACAAGGGCGAAGAGGGCAAGTTCGAGAAATATTTCTCAGCGGAGCCGGGTTCGGGCGACTGATCGCTCCCTCCGTCGCATCTCGAAGGCCCGCCTCATTAACCTTTTATAGCCGCGAAAGCCGCTGCATGTGCCCCGCGCTTGGCGCAGGGGTAGCAATTTTATTACGAATCTGTTAAATAGGGCCGGAGGCGGGACAGTCGCACCCCGTCAGGAGTAAGACCCCAATGCCCTTTATGTCGGCGAGCATCTCATCGGAACATGACTGTTTTCGGTGTCATGCGGGACTCTGACATTCCTCAGAAAATTATGGAAAGGTTTCCAATGGCTGCAAAAGCCCTCTCCTTCGATGTCGGTGATTATGTCGTTTATCCCAAACATGGTGTCGGCCGCGTAATCGAGCTGCAAAGCCAGCAGATCGCCGGTATGGAGCTGGAACTCTATGTGCTGCGCTTCGAAAAGGAGCGGATGACCCTGCGCGTCCCCACGAACAAGGCCGAAAGCGTCGGGATGCGCAAGCTCTCGTCGAACAAGACGCTGAGCGAGGCGCTCGATACGCTCAAGGGCAAGCCCAAGGTCAAGCGCACCATGTGGTCGCGCCGCGCGCAGGAATATGAAGCCAAGATCAATTCGGGCGACCTCGTGTCGATCGCCGAAGTGACGCGAGACCTGTTCCGCGCCGACGACCAGCCGGAGCAGAGCTATTCCGAACGCCAGATCTTCGAGGCCGCGTCGAGCCGCCTTGCCCGCGAGCTGGCCGCCATGGAAGAGACGGACGAGCCGAGCGCGCTCAAGAAAATTCTTGCCATCCTCAATGAGGTTGCGCCGAAATATGCCAGGGACAAGGCGGAATAAGGCTTGGCTCTGTTCGATAAAACGCAGAAGGGGCGTCGCGCGCGGCGCCCCTTTTTCGCGAACGCTGCCTTGCTGGGCGCTGTGCCGGTGCTTGTAGCGACAGCACCACCGGCTCATGCCGCGATGCGCGGCTATATCGTAACCAGCTTCGATGTCATCAAGGTCGAGGCTCCTGTGCGAATCATGCTGATCACCGGAACAGGCACGAGAGCGCAGGGCGAAGGCGACCGCGAAATGCTGGACAGGGTCGACCTGTCGGTTTCGGGCGGCGTGCTCAGCGTGAAGATGCGGGCCAGACTGGACAACGGCTTCGACTCCACGGATGCTTCCGGCGAAGCCCCGCTCATCACGCTCTCGACCGGCCAGTTGCGCCGGGTCAACGTGATGGGCGGCGCGCAGGTGCGGGTCAGCAGGCTCGACGCGCTGGAGGCCGACCTTTCGTTGAGCGGCAATGGCGAACTGACCGTCGACAAGGCAAGTGTCGAGCGGCTCGCGCTCTATGTCAGCGGCGGCGGGCGGCTGACGATAGCGGGCAAGGCGCACTATGTGCGCGCTTCGGTCAACGGTTCCGGCATGCTGGAAGCAGCAGGGCTGGATGCGCACGAAGCGACCGTCTCGAACGACGGCCCCGGCTCGATGGCACTCAGCGTCCATGGCCCGGTCAAGGTCGTTTCCACCGGATCGGGCGACACCAGCATCGACGGCAAGCCGATCTGCTCGGTCACGCGACGCGGAACCGGCGCTGTAAAATGCGGGGAATGATGGGAATAGCTGAAGTCAGCTTCGGCGTTGAAATCAAGCGTATAGCATAGGAAGTATTCTTCATTATTCCAATGACGAACCGTCCAGGATTTGCCGCATCGTCTTTCCCTCACGCGCCGCTATCCAAGCCCGACGACTGGTCATAACCATTCCAAAGTCACATTTGACATCCGATGATTCGAGAAGAGCAAGACGCTTCTTGTCGAGTTTCCAAAATGCGCTCCATGCGTTCCAAGAAACAAACGCAATCCACATTGCATAGGCAAAATATGCTACAAGAAACAGGGCATACGGAACCGTGATCCACCCTTGCATATGGGCAACTGTGAGCAATGCAACTAGCGCACCGGGTTTAGCGATCTCCCACTGCAACCAGAGTTCCCATTCGTGATGATGCCTACGGTAGCTCGCTAACAAAACTGATTTCGTACGGATGCGTTGCTGTTGTCGAGAGAAAAGCATTGGTCAGTCCCGATAGAGGGCAATGACAAATGAGTGTCGTCTTTAAAACATCGACAATTTTGTGTTAAGCGAACATGTCTTCACCCCTTATACAGCGCGTCCAGCCTGTCCTGATAGGCCGCGCGGATGACATGACGCCTGATCTTGATCGAAGGTGTCAGCATCTGATTTTCGATGCTGAACGGTTCGTCCGCGACGATGAACTGCCGCACCTTCTCCGTCACCGAGACCTCTGCGTTTACCCGGTCGACCGCCGCCCGCAGAGCGCTGTGCAGGTCCGTATCGTCGCGCAGCGCATCAAGCGTTCGCGGCTTGCCCTTCACCTTCACCCAGCCCGCCAGCCACTCGCCATCGGGCACCAGCACGCCCACCAGATAGGGCCGCTTGTCGCCGCTCACCATCGCCTGCGCGATCTCCTCCTGCAGCGTGAGCATCCCCTCGATCTTCTGCGGCGAGACATTGTCGCCCTTGTCGTTGACGATGATGTCCTTCTTGCGGTCCGTAATGCGCAGCCGCCCGCCTTCGTCGAACTCACCGATGTCGCCGGTATGCAGCCAGCCGCCCTCAAGCGCCCGCGCGGTTTCGTCCGGGTTGCGCCAATAGCCATGCATCACCAGCTCGCCGCGCACGAGGATTTCGCCATCCTCCGCGATCTTCACCTCGACATCTTTCAACGGCGTGCCGACCGTATCCATCTTCATGCCGGTTCTGGGCCGGGTAACGCTGATCACGGGGCCTGCTTCGGTCTGGCCATATCCCTGAAGCAGCGTCAGCCCCAGCGCATGAAAGAAATTGCCGACATCCGGGTTGAGCGGTGCCCCACCCGACACCAGCGCCTTGATGCGCCCGCCGAAACGCGCCTGAACCTTGGGCCGGATCGTGCGATTGACGAGCATGTTCAGCGGCCAGTCCCATGGCGCGAGCCGCTTGCCTTCAGCCAGTTTCGTGCCCAGCCTCAGCGCCTGATCGAGCAGGATGTTCGCGACCTTGCCCTGTTTCTCTATCGCCTTCAACACCCGCGCGCGCAGCACCTCGAACAGGCGCGGCACCACCACCATGATCGTCGGACGCACTTCCTCGATATTGGCGGCGAGCTTTTCCAGCCCCTCGGCATAATAGATCTGCGCGCCCAGCCCGATGGGCAGGAACTGTCCGCCGCTATGTTCATAGGCATGGGAAAGGGGCAGGAAGGAGAGGAACACCTCCTTGTCCCAGCCGAAATCCCCTGCGATCACATCGATGCAGCCCTCGACATTGAGCAGGATGGCGCCATGATGCTGCATCACGCCGCGCGGAGCGCCTCCAGTGCCGCTAGTGTAGATGAGGCAGGCCAGATCCTCGCGTCGGATCGTGGCGGCAATGGCAGCCGCGCATGTGGCCGGGTCGGCCGCAGGATTGCTACCATGAGCGGCGATCAGCTCATCCCACTGATGTATCGCGATGTTGCCCGCCTGCCCCTGCCGCAGGGGTTCGATGGCGACGACAAGCCGCACCGAGTTGGTCTGCATCACCGCGGGCATCACCGCCTTGGCAAGCTTCGCGGTCGAGACGATCACTGCGCGCGCGCCGCTGTCGTTCAGCACATGGGCATGGTCGCGCGCGGTATTGGTGGTGTAGGTCGGCACGGAAACACCGCCCGCCGCCATGACGGCAAGGTCGGCGATGCAGAATTCGGGCCTGTTTTCGCTCACCAGCATCACCCGGTCGCCCGGCGCCACACCTTCCGCCTTGAGCGCGCAGGCCAGCGCCGCGACCTGCCGCGCGGTCTCCGCCCAGCTCAGCGCATACCATTGCCCGCCTTCCTTGCGCCAGAGGAACGGCTCCTCCGCCAGTTCCGCCGCGCGGGTAAAGAACAGGGTGACGAGGTTGGGGAAATGCTCAAATGCCCGCATCGACTCTCCAGTCCGTTTTCGCTTTTATAAACGCGCCTTTCCGTATCGGCCAGCCCGCGCTTCGTTGCGCTGGCCGACAACCCGCCGGGCGCTATTCGTGCGCGCCATTCAGCTCGTTGACCCGCCGCTCGATGACCGTCACGCTGCCGTCCGTTCCCATGGCGACGCCTTCGCTGCGCGGGTCTGCAGCGCCGATCCAGCGGCCATCCACCTGCTCCAGCGCATTGGCCTTCAGCCCAAGCGGCGCGACGCGCAGATCTTCACCCAGCGCCAGCAACGCGGGCAGCATCGCCTCCAGCTCCGTGCCCTGCTCGATCACGCCCGCCTTGCCTGGCGCGAAGACAAGGCCCATGGCAATGGCATCCTGCGCGCTCATCTTCCAGTCGACCACGCCGATGATCGCCTTCGCCACCTGCGTGATGATTGTCGATCCTCCTGCCGCGCCAATGGTGAGCCGCACCCTGCCCTCCGGGTCGTAGACGATTACCGGAGACATGGAGCTGCGCGGGCGCTTGCCGCCCTCGACGCGGTTGGCGACAGGAACGCCCTCTTTCTCCGGCACGAAATCGAAGTCGGTCAGCTCATTGTTGAACATCGTCCCGTCAACCGCGATGCCATTGCCGAAATAGCCGTTTATCGTCGTGGTGACATGGACGACATTGCCTTCGCCATCGACGACGGCAAGATCGCTGGTTCCCTGCTCAGCCTTTTGCGGCGGGCGAGTGCGCTGCGGCGCGCCCTCCGGCTTGCCCGGATCAATCGTCGCCATGCTTCGCTCCGGCAAAATCAGCGCCGAACGCAGCGCGATATAGGCGGGGTCCAGCAGGCCGGAAACCGGCACACCGACATAATCAGGATCGGCGAGGTACATATCGCGGTCGGCATA
>CAYOZY010000050.1:0-14441 GCA_964408525.1 uncultured Sphingobium sp.
ATAATCGCGCGCACCTGCGCGAATGGCCGCGACCGCCTGTCGCGCAGGCACTTCCACGCCGCAGGCTATCACCGGCGTGTCTATCAGTTCGGCCTTGAGGCTTGCGATGAAGGCCGCAATATCGAGCCGTATGTCCATCATCGCGAGATCCGCCCCCGATCCGCGCAGATGGTCGAGCGCCGCCCCTGTGCTCGCGACGAGAGAAAACCCGGCACCCGCGCTCAGCGCCATCTCCGCCGCGCGCGAAAGCTCGCTGCCCGGTTCCCCGGCGAGCAGAAGGCGGATCGTTCGGGCAGGCGGCGGGTTCATGCGTCCTGCCGCACGATTTCTGTAAGCGTCACGCCCAATGCGCCGTCGATCATCACGATCTCGCCGCGCGCGATCAGCCGGTCATTGACTAGAATATCAATCGGTTCGCCTACGCGCCTGTCCAGCTCGAACACATGACCGGGACGCATTGCGACCAGCTCCGCGATGGGCATGCGGGTGCGGCCCAGCACGGCCTGCACACGAACAGGCACGTCATAGACCGCCTCCAGCGAGGGCAGCTCCTCAGGGTCCGGCGAAAAGGCTGAACCGAGCGCGGGGCCGCCCGGAGGATCGGGCAGATCGTCGAAATCGAGGCCGATGCCTTCGGACGCACCGACGCTACCCTCTGGCGGCAACAGCTCTCCACTGTGAAGGGGGCTGGCTTCGGGCAGCTCCTCTTCGCCGCGAGACGGAATTTCCGGCGGATCGCCTTGCTCTTCACTCATGGGGTTTGCCTTTTCATGCGTTCATCCACTGGCGGATCACCGAGGCGGATTCGGCCGGACTGTTGGCGATCGTCTCGCCGATCCGCTTGAGTGAGGAGGCCTTGATCCCGCCCTCAACCTGCGCCAGCGCGATTTCCTGATCGAGCTGCGCCATATGCGAGGGGTTGGCGAGGCTGGGTGGAGGAAGCGCCGGGTCGCCATCGAGCTGGGGCAGCGAAGTCTCGCCATTCTCATCGGGTTCACCCGGACCGGCCAGCGCATCCGCCGCGCGGCGCCCCTGAAGCAGGGTTTCGAGCGACGCACCGCCCCCGCTTCCGCTGCCGCGCAGGATCTTCATGACCATCAGGCCGACCGCCGCCACCACGAGCAGCTCGATGAGCGGGAATATCTTGCCCGTGGGAACATAGGACAGGATATCGAACCCCGTGCCTTCTTCCTCGGCAGCGGCGGTGAAAGGCATCGCCTCGACCAGCACGGTATCGCCGCGCTCGGCATCGAAGCCCACCGCGTTTTCCACGATCCGCTGCATCTTCTGCAACTGGTCGGCAGGCAGCTTTTTCGCGCCCGGATCGATCATGACCGCGACGCTCAGCCGCTTGATCGCGCCGGGGGCGCGCATCGTCACGCTGTCGGTGCGGCTGTTGTCATATGTGGTGTCCTCGCTGTTCTCGTTGCTGCGCGACTGGCTCTGATCGCCCGGAGCGCTGCCTGCAGCCGGATCGCCGGTCGGAAGCTGGTTCGCGACCGTTACCGCGCCGTCGCTCGCCTGATTTTCCTGACTCTGGTTGCCGCTCTCGACCGTGATCTGGCGCGCTATCACCTGCTTGTCCGGGTCGAACATGCGCGCTTCCTCTCGCCGCTGTTCGCGGTCGATCTCGGCATAAACCTCGGCGCGCACCCTGCCTTCGCCCATGATGGGTTCGAGCAATGTCTCGATCTCGCTGCGCAGCCGCCCCTCGACCTCAAGCTGACGTTCATCCACCTCCGCCGATCCGGCCCCGCCGCCCTGCCCCGCACGGGCCAGCAGCCGCCCCCTGGCATCGACGATCGACACCGCGTCGGGCGTCAGTTCCGGCACGGCAGCGGCGACAAGGCTGCGGATCGCCTCGATATTCTCGCCCGATAGTCGCGAGCGCGTTTTGAGCGTCACAGCCGCGCTCGCCTTGCGCTCCTCACGCGCGAACAAAGCCTTGTCTGGCATGACGATGTGCACCCGCGCGGCACTCACCGCCTCCAGCGTCGCTATCGAGCGCGCCAGTTCGCCCTCGATGGCGCGCGTCTCGTTCATCTTCTCGCGCGAGGCGGACATGCCGAACGGCTGTTCCGCATCCAGCACCTCATAGCCGATCCTGCCGCCGATCTGCTCACCCGAGAGGCTCATGCGCAGCTCGGCGATCCTCTCCTGTGGGGCCATCACGGCAGTGCCATCGGCGGAAAGCCGAAAGTCGACATTCTGGCTCTTGAGCTTGTCGATGATCGCCTGCGCGCCCGCGGGATCGAGATCGGTATAGAGATAGGCCATGTCGCCCGCAGGCCGCATCGCAATCATCGTCAGTGCAACCAGCAGCGCGAGTCCGACGGCGCCGACCATCAGTGCCCGGCCCCGGCCGATCTGTGCCATGAGGGATTGCAGAAATTCCAACCCCTGCCCCGAAAGCTTCATGGGCGCGGCGCGCCCTTCGCTTTCATTATAGGAGGATGAAGCGGCAGGATTTTCCGGCGGGCGGCATTATTTGCCGCATGTGGCAGTTCAGAAGGGGCGTTCGCCTATATAATTGCCGGCATCGGAATAGCGGCAGACGAGAATGTCTTCCTCTGCGCTTGCCACGCGGGCGCAGCCGACCTCGCCGGTTTCGCGCCAGACAAGCTGGGTGTAATGGCCGACATCCTCGACCCTGCCGGTGGTGCTGTTGTTCGGGAAAACGCCGGGGCGGAAATATTGCTTTTCGCGAATCCAAGCATCGACCATGGCTTCGGGGGAATAATAGCCCCTTGTGCCCGCCCAGAGGTTCTCGCCCTCAGGCGCGGCGTGATTTTCCGGTGCATGCTCGAACCGGCCGGTCTGCGCCAGATGCGTCGCCCACTGGCGCGCGGAGTCGGCCAGCTGTGGATCCCAGCGCAGCTCCGGCAAGCCAAGGCGCTCGCGCTCGGCATTGTGCATGGCGAGCACCCGCTGGTTGAAATCGGTTGTCGGCCCGATCGCGCCGGTGAGCAGCGGTGCCATCAATGCGGCCAGACCGCTCGCGGCTAAAGTTTTCAGACGACCTGCCGTCATGACGAGACACAAACCTCCTGTTGGACGACAGGGGTTTTCTCATGACGAGGTCAGCCCTCCGTTGCGGAGGCTGGTAACCACAAAATTTACCACTTATTCGGATTTGGCCGCCCTTTTCGGCCTGTAGCGACAGGCTGAATCAATGTGCGGCGGTCGGCTGCGCATGCGGTCGCGCAGTGCGGGCGAAGATCGCCACCCGGTCGCCCAGTTTCACCTGACTATAGAGGCGGCTGGCGAATTCACGCGGAACCCCAATGCACCCGTGGGTTGCGGATCCTTCCTTCACATCGCTGGCGTGGATCGCTACCCCATCGGGCGTGAGCCTCAGCATGAAGGGCATCGGCGCGTCATAGGTGATCGAGTGATAATGCTCCGCCTTGGCGAGCACAGGGAAAACACCGATCGGGGTTTCCTTGCTGTCCGCGCCGAAGAGGATGACGGCGGTGCCGATCTCATGGCCGGAACGGAACACCGAGAGCAATTGCCGGGCAAGGTCTATGCGAATCCATACCGGCCCTCGCGCGACGCCCTCCTCGTTCCAGACGAAGCTGCCGAAGCGCATCTGCTTTTTGATGTTGAGTATGCTGTATATGGCCTGCCGCTGTCCGTCCGGCAGGGTCAGCACCGGGGCGCTTGCCTCCGGATAGCGGATGCGCGGGCCGGAAACGGGAAGTTTCGGAGCGGAAACCGCTTCCGCTTGCCTGTGCGCGGGCGGCGGGCGGAAATGGCTGAAGGCGAGAAACAGGCCAACGCCGAGCGCAACACCGGACGCAGCGAGGAAAACCCGTTTAAGCGCTGGCGCCATTCGAAGCGTTGGCTGGATAGCGGCGTCCGCCATGCCGCCGCCCGGCCCGGCGGATCGCGCCGCCAATGGCGAAAAAGCCGACGAGCATCATCGCCCATGTCGCAGGCTCCGGCACGGCGGAGTCAGGAGGAGGCGGTGGTGGCGGATCTTTCGGGTCCGGTCCCGGACGCGGCGGCTCTGGCGGGCTGGAAGGAGGAAATATCGGAGGCTCCGGCGCCGGCTTCGGAGACGGGTCAACACCCGGCGGCACCAAAGAGTCTTTCGGCTCCAGATCGACAAAATTGGAAGGCCCAGCGGATTCCTCCGGCGCTGCTTCGGGGCGTTCGCGCATATTCGAAAGCACGCGTTCCTTCGGCGCGGCGCGATGCACAGGAGCCTGCTTGATCTGGAACAGCGCGCCCTCGCGGCGCGAACCGGGCGAGCGTTGCTCCAGCACCGAGAGTGGATCTTTCAATGCGGCGGCGATCGCCGACATGGTTCCGTTGCCGCCCAGCACAAAGCCGCCAAGGCCAGCCAGCGACGACGCCACCAGACCGGCCAGCACAGAGAGCGCAAAAAAGGCAACCTTACGTTTATTCATCCGCTGTCCACTGTCTTGCCCCATCAACAGTGCTCCCCCTGAGCGCTTTGGGACACCAGACCCCTCATCACCTGTAGTAATGCCTTATATGGCAGTTTTGCGTTCATTGCCAACCGATTTACTTTTTCCGTTAAGACCAACCGTCAGCAATTACGATCCCTGATAGAAATATTACGTTCCTGAACACCAATAACGAAGGCATTTCCGAAGCCGCCGATGATAAATTCGATGTCGGATTATCGAACCCGGATAGTAAACATATGGTTAACGCTCGCCTATGCCCAATGCTTCCATTTCGGCGGCAATATTTGCGGCGCGATCGGCCGCATCGAGGCGCATGCCCCCGCCTTCCCAGAGCAGATGCGCATCGCCCGCCGCAATGTTTTCATCCGCCAGAACGACGAGATTGAGCCTCCGCCGGTCGAGCGACTGCCGATGGGCGATACGCGCCTCGACATCAGCGACGAGATCAGGGCTAACGCCGACCACTACTTCCTGCCCACGAGCGATCTGTGTCAATACACGGCCGATGGCGTCGTCGATCGCCCCCGCCGGGTCGATGGAAAGGGCGCGCGCCGCCAATGCCTCTCCAATCGAGCGGGCAAGCGCGCCCGCTTCGTGCCTCAGTTGTCCGATCATATCCTCGCGGGCTGCCTCGAACATTTCCCATTCGGCATGCAATGCATCCATCGCGGCGAGCAGCGCCTGTTCGCGCTCCTCGCGCGCCTGCGCTATCGCCTCGATAAAGCCTTCGGAGCGCGCTCTGGCCAGTTCCACGGCATGATCGGCGCGCAATGCCTCCATCTCGGCGCGAAGCGCCGCGACTTCCAGCGAGTTTTCGCCATATCCCGGCGCGCCCCGTGCCGGTGCCGGGGCGAATTCCCGGTCGAAGCGGAAAGGCCGGGTTCCGAAGCTCTGGTCCATCCCCTCAAGCCCCTCAGATGATCATCGTCTCGTCGGCCTTGGGATCGACCAGCACGATCTCTCCACGATCCGCCAGCAGCTTGGCGAGCCGCACCAGCCCGGTCTGCGCTTCCTCACATTCGCGCGCGCGCACCGGACCCATGCTCGCCATGTCCTCGCGCAGCATCTTGGCGGCGCGCTCGGTCATGGCATTGAGGAAGATCTGACGCATTTCCTCCGGCGCGCCCTTGAGCGCGAGTGCCATCTGGCGCTTGTCGGCATTTTTTACCAGCGTCGCAATGGCGGCAGGCATCAGGTTCGCGAGGTCGTCGAAGGTGAACATCAGCGAGCGGATGCGCTCGGCCGAATCCGGCGCACGGGCGTCGAGCGCGCCCAATATCGCCTCCTCGGTGGCGCGGTCGAAGGCGTTGAACACATCGGCCATGGCTTCATGCGGGTCGCGCCGTTGCGAGCGCGAGAGATTGCTCATGAACTCGTTTTTCAACGTATGTTCTATCTCGTTGATGATGTCCTTCTGCACCGGCTCCATACGCAGCATGCGCTGGATCACGTCGATCGCGAAATCGCGCGGGAGGGCGGCGAGCACACGCGCGCAATGTTCGGAGCGCAGCTTGCTCATGATTACGGCGACCGTTTGCGGATATTCATTCTTCAGGAACGCAGCGAGGACATTTTCCGAGACATTGGACAGCTTGTCCCACATCGTGCGACCCGATGGGCCTCTGATGTCCTCCATCACCTCCTTGAGCTTTTCGTCGGGTAATATGCCTTCGAGGAGGCGCTCTGTCGTTTCGAAGCTGCCGTGCAGCGACGAAATGGTCGAAACCTCGCTGGAAAACAGCACCAGCAGATGCTCGACCACATGGGCGGGCACCCGCCCCAGTTGCGCCATCGCGGTGGAAAGCTCCTTCACCTCTTCTATCGCGAGCTGTTGCCAGATGATCGCGCCATTTTCCTTGCCCAGCGCCAGCATGAGCGCGGCGGCGCGCTGCATGCCGGAAAAACGCTTGAGGTCGCTCGGTTCGATCATCTGCTGCATTGCCGACCTTGAAAACGGTTAAGGGCGTTAACCACGAAAATCCGGGGTGGAGGCATCCTGATGCTCCACCCGTTCCTATTATAGGAGGAAAAGCGACAAAGCTTTCGAAGGAACGAGATCGAAGGACGGCAGCGAGGAACAGCAACGGTGAGCGCCATTTCGAACAGTCTGGTCGGCCTGAGCCTGCTGAGCGGGAGCAACGGCTTTGCCGCGCTCGGCTCGACGTTCAGGATAGAATCCGCCGCGGTGCGCCTCGCGAAAGCGGGCTTCACCCTGCCCGAAACAACGCCGCCATGGAAACAGGCGGAAGGCGCACCGAATGACAGCGCCCAGCTTTCCGCCATCAAGCGCCTCGCCAGCATCATTGACAAGGCAAGCGGCGGCGTCGATGTCTTGCCCGGCGATGTGCAGACCAGCTTCACCGCCTACAAGGCGCTCGACAGGCTGCGCATATTGGCGGAGGCGGCGACGAAATCGACAACCGGCAGCGGCGAGCGGGGCAAGCTCGATGCGCTGTTCGCAAAGGGGCTGGGCGATCTCCAGACCTTTCTCGGCCAGGCCGCGTCCGACACGCTTGATCTGGCCTTTGGCCTGCCCACGCGTCGTGCGGAGAGCGTCGGCATCGAAGCCAGATCCGCGCTGCTGGTGCAGGGCGAAGGCGTTCTCCCCGCGCGCGATGCGCCTATCCCCGGTTTGACCGGAACCGAACAGTTCACGATCACGCTCCGGAAATACACCATCACCGACACGGTGCAGGTCGATCTTTCCGGCACGCCGCAGCCGCCGACGCTCGACAGCATCGCGGATGCCGTCAACGCCGCGATCTCCGCGATCCCGCTGCGCAACCCCGATGGCAGCCTCTACACCGATGCGCAGGGCAACACCCAGCCGCGCTGGCTCGCGCATTTCGTGCCGGACAAGAGCACAAACAAATGGGGTTTCCGTATCGATAACCCTGCGGGAGAGGAGGTCGGGATCAGTCAGGACAATGCGCCCGATGCTCTTGTTATTGCCGCGGGCCAGACCTCGCTCGACGCACCGGAACGGGTGCGTCTGTTGCGCTTCGACGATCCGGCGGGCGCCGCCACCCAGCGCACTTTGGGCGAGATTGCGGGCTATGACCGGCACGGAACGGAACGAGCGAAGCTCTCCGCGCCCACGACCAAGCCGCCTGCGGGCGTTACCCTTTCCAGTCCCGAAATATTCGCCGCGACCAGCGCCTCGGCCATCGCCACCGCGCCTGATGGCAGCTCCTATGTCGTCGGCACGACGGCGGGCGAGCTGGACTCCAACCGTCCGGCAGGCGCGCAGGATCTGACGCTCACCAGGCTCGACAGCGAAGGGCGCGTGCTGTGGCAGCGGATGCTCGGCGCGGCGCAGGACGCAACCGGCGCGGCGATCAGCATCGACGCCAATGGCGATGTCGTCGTCGCCGGCACGGTCAGCGGCGCGTTTGACGGGCAGGACAGCGACGGCGACATGCTGGTCGCTCGCTATGACGCCAATGGCGACGAGCAGTTCGCGACGCTGGTGCGCAATATCGGGGTCGATCAGGCGACGGCTGTGGCCACCGCTTCGAACGGCAGCATTTTTGTCGGCGGCAAGACGACCGGCGTAGGCGGCTATGGCAGCGGCGATGCCGTTCTGGTGAAGCTCGACGCCACCGGCGCAATCACCGACCGACGCACCATAGACGCGGGTGGCAGCGAGGGCGTGCGCGCGCTGGCCATCGCGCCCGACGACAGCCTGATCGCGCTGACATCGGAAAGCGGCCATGCGGTGGTGCGGCGCATCGACGCGGCCTCGCTCTCCACCGACCTCGCCAGCTCAGACCTGGGCGTCGCCGATGCCCGCGCTCTCGCGGTCGCCAGTGATGGCAGCGTCGCCGTGGGCGGCGCGCGTGATGGCGGCGCGAACGGGCTGGACGGCTTCGTGACGCGGCTCTCGTCCTCCCTGTCGGGAGCGGCGACCAGCGACATAGCCACCGCTGGCACCGATCAGGTCGACAGCCTCGCCTTTCTCAACGGCCGCCTCTATGTGGGCGGGCGCACTACGGGCGTGCTCTCCGGCGCGAAAACCGGAGCGACCGACGGCTTTGTCGTCGCGCTCGATGCCGCGACCGGCGCGCAAGTCTCAGCCAGCCAGTTCGGTCGCGTCGCCGAACAAACCGGCGCGGTGCGTCTCTCGGCAGCTGCCGGCGGCGCGAGCGTGCTGGGCAATCTCGGCCTTGCGCGCGGAGTATTGACGCCGCAGGACAGCGATCTTCTAACCGCTCAGACCTCGATCCGCGCGGGCGACAGCTTTTCGGTGCGGCTCAACAACGGCCTCGTGCGCAAGATCACCATCGCGGCGGACGAGACGCTGGGCAGCCTTGCCACCAAGGTCAATGGCGCGCTGGGCCGTAAGGCCGTCGTGACCACGCCCACGGTCGATGGCAGGAAGGTGCTGCGCATCGAGGCGAAGGCAGGCGTGGATGTCGAGCTGATCGCCGGACCGGGAACGGGCGATGCGCTCGAAAAGCTCGGTCTCGAACCTGCCCGCCTGACCGTACCCGCCATCGCCGGCAAGGGCCGAAACGAACCGCGCATATTGCCCGGCGGCACCTTCGGCCTCTCGCTCAGCGAGGCGCTCTCCATCGGCACCGCGAAGGACGCGGCCATCGCCTTGAAAACGATCAAGAGCGCCATTTCCGTGACGCAGACCGCCTATCGCTCGCTCTATTGGGACGACACCAAGGCTGCGCTGGCGGACGCGGGCACGGGCGGCGGGCGCGGCCCCTCGCCCTATCAGGCGGCGCAGCTCGCCCGCTATCAGGATGCGCTGACCCGCGTTTCCGCCATCACCGGGGTGTTCTGATCCATGGCGGAACACTCCCCCCTGTTCGATGCGATCGGCAAGGCAATGCGCCATCTCGGCGACCGCCAGCGCGTGATCGCGCAGAATATCGCCAATGGCGACACGCCGGGATACAAGGCGCAAGAGCTGGCGCCGCCCAGTTTCGAGGGGCTGGTGGACCGCGCGGGAGAGATTGCGCGGCCCCGCGTCGTCGCGAGCGATGCGATGCGTCGTCTGGGCGCGAAGCCTACCGCACCGGCGAACCTGATCCGCGACCCCGATATTTCCGAGGTCAAGCTCGATGGAAATGACGTGACGCTGGAGGATCAGCTTCTCAAGATGGGCCAGATTCAGGCCGATTATGCCGCGCTCACCGGCATCTACGCCCGCCAACGCGGAATGATCCGCACCGCTCTGGGCAAGGGCGGGATGGCTTAGAAACTTTTCCCGCTTCGAGTACGAAGACGCCGCCAAAGTATTTGCGCCGCGGATTATTTGCTATAGCTCGAAGAAATGAATTTTGTTGCCGGCTTTTTGCTCAAGATCGACTTGCTGTCGTTGACCCTAGGCTCGCTTCTGGGTGCACTAACCAGTGCATGGTATATTCTATGGCTCAGTCAACCGAAGTTGGTTGAAGTCGGTTCAATGTCTGGCCTTACAACCCAGATGATATTGCAGAATCGGATGGGCTTCTTAGGCATTACCTCTACCGACACAGTAATATTTGGCAGAAGGTTTTTCTCAGGTCGAGCCATAGGCTTCCCGTTCGAGCGCGCTACGGCTCGAGGTTGCACCGCAACCGTCAAAGATTTACAAACGGGTGAATATATTTGCTCTTTGATGTGGCAGGAAGGTGAACTGTTTAAGCGTGAAGTTGATATTGCATCGGGTGGCCAAGCGAATTTAGTCCTATTTTCGAAACAGGGCGCACTTCCAGATCACTATTATTTTGTTCAGCCAATTGCAGATTCGATTGTTTCTCAAACTCCTTCGCCGAACGCTACGCAGTTTAACGGTTCGAGAGATTTTCTAATCCATATACAGTTCAGCAATGGTATGAAGCGACAGGGTTTTAAGGTCAGCATTATCCGTTCTCTCAATGGTACTTTGCGATATCGAACGGAAAAGGCAGGGGGCGGCATTTGACTACCGATTCCAGTTTTGTCAGATACTTCCCCCCTCAATATCGCTGATTCACCGAAAGCGGCAGGGTCGCCTGTTTGCGGCGGATATCGCCCAGCCGGCCATAGGTGGTGCCGCTCCGCCCGGAAATCCGCTCCAGCTCCAGCCCCACCGCCGAGAGCATGTCGGTGGAAAGGGCGATCTGCCGCTCCAATATGTCGCTGTTGACGGTTGCCGCCTTGTGCAATTCTTCGGTCGCCTCCGCGAATTGCGCGCGCTCCTCGCCCTGCAAGTCCTCCATCCACGTCGCGCTGTGCCGATGGAGCCGCGCGCAGATCTGCTCCATCCGCGCCGCCAGCCGCACCTTGGCCTGCGCCAGCTCGGCGATGGCACTGGTCGGCCCGGAAAGCGCGAGCGTCTCGCTTTCTTCCTCCATGATGCGAATGAGCGCGTAAAGAGTGTCGATAAGATCGGCGAACGGTTCCATTTTCACTCTCCTCCTGCCTGAGCCTGTTGCAGGCGGATGATCTCCGCCATCACGCTGTCGGCCATCCCTATGCCGCGCCCGCGCGCGATCTGCGCACCCATTTGTTCGGCCAGCACGCCGCGAAACATCGCCTCGCCATGGCCGCCGGAAAATGCGTCGTCCTGCTCGACGCTTTCGAGCATCAGCTTCGTCATCTGGCCGACGAACACGGCCTCGAATTCTTTGGCGGCCTTGCGCGTCTTCGCATCGGGATCGGGCGGCGTGAGCGCGGGTGAAGACGGGGAAACCGCTTCAGCCATCATTGCACCTCTATGTCCGCCTGAAGCGCCCCCGCGCCGCGCAGCGCCTGCAATATGGTGATGAGATCGCGCGGCGAGACGCCCAGCGCGTTCAGCCCGCTCACCAGCGACCTGAGCGACGCGCCCTCGACCATTGCCAGCGATGCGCCGCCGCCGTCATCGACCGAAACCTGCGTGCGCGGCAGAACCTGGGTTTGCCCGTCTGAAAGCGGGCCGGGCTGGGAAGCGACCGGGTTTTCGGCAACGGAAATTGTCAGGCCGCCCTGCGCGATGGCCACGGGCGAGATGCGCACGTCGGCCGTCATCACGACCGTGCCCGCCGCCTCGTTGACGATCACGCGCGCGGGCTGATCGACCTCGACGGGCAGATTCTCGATGCGCGAGAGCATATCGACCAGCGCCCCGCCATTGTTGGCGCTGACGCGCACTGTCGCTGGGTCCAGCATCTCCGCGCTGCCGGGATAGGCGGCGTTGATGACGCCCGCGACATGCCGCGCGGTCGTGAAATCCGGGTTGCGCAACGCGAGCTTGAGCGTGTCTGCCGATTTGAGCGCGAAAGGCACCTCGCGCTCGATGATCGCCCCGGCCGCGATCCGCGCGGAGGTCGAAACACCGCGGCTGATGTTGGCACCCGCGCCGCTCGCCTTGAATCCCGACACCGCGACCGGCCCTTGCGCCACGGCATAAATCTGGCCATCCATGCCCTTCAAAGCCGTCACCAGCAAGGTGCCGCCCTGAAGGCTGGTGGCATCACCCAGCGCGCTGACCTGCACGTCGATCTGCGAGCCCGCGCGGGCGAAAGGCGGCATGCTCGCCGTCACCGAAACCGCTGCGACATTCTGCGTTTTCATCTGGGCGGAGCGGATATTGACGCCCATCCTCTCCAGCATCGCCTGCATCGACTCTTCGGTGAAGGGCGCGTTGCGGATTTTGTCGCCCGTGCCCGCCAGCCCGACAACGAGGCCGTAGCCGATAAGCTGGTTCGGGCGCACATTCTCGACATCGACAATGTCCTTGATGCGCGGGTTGGCATGCGTGGGCGAGGCCGCGCAGAACAATGCGATCATCGCAATGGCGACGAGTTTTCGAACCAGTATCATGCTTCCTATTATAGAAAGAAGGAGGCGCGAGCGGCGCTTATGGCCATCTCTATCGGCGGCATCGAAGCAGCGGGAGCCGTGGTCCAGCGGCAGGCAGCATCGCTTTTGCGCGAGGCTTTGCCCGTCGCAAATATCGCGGACAGGCTGTTGGGCGCGGTGAAGGACGGAGCCTCGCTGTCGGCTCCGATCTCTGCATCGCCCCTGTCCGCAGCCTCTTCCGTGCCTGCCAGCCCGCAGGCGCTCGGTTCGGTGCAGATGCTCGTCGCTCTCGCCGCGATCACCCCTCAGGAAGAGCGCCGCCGGACGCTGATCGCACAGGCGCGGCGCGGCCTCGACGGGCTGGATCGTCTACATGGCGAGCTTCTGGCGGGCGAGGTCCGCCCCTCCACGCTCGAAGCGCTGGCGCAATGGACGCGCGAAGGGCAGGACGGAGAAGTCGTTCAGGCCGTTGCCGGGGAAGACCCGAAATTCGCGGCCCTGCTTCAGGATATAGACATGCGCGTGAGGGTCGAGCTGGCGAAATTCGATATTGAAGTTTGAGGCGGAGTGCCCCCTACTTCTCCCAGAGCAGCCACGCCTTGGCCCGCCCGGAAGGATGCGGAACCCCGTCTAGCCGCTTCGCGCGAATGAGCGTTACAGGGCGGTCGATCATCTGCCCCTTCATCGGGCCGGTCCCGCCGCTGGTGGGCAATGCGAGTATCCGCTTCACCACATCCATGCCCCCAACCACATGTCCGAACGCCGCATAGCCTGGATAGGCGCCTGCCTCGTCCATGAACGGCGTTGCGCCCACGGTGATGAAGAAATTGCCCATGGCGGAGCCGGGAGCGCCGCCGCGCGCCATGGAGATGGTGGCGTCGAGATGGCGGATGCCCGTTTTGCTGGTCGGCTCATGTGCAACGGGAGGGAGCGCGCGGCGCACATTGGTGCGGATGCCGCCCTGAATATAGCCATATTTCGGCGCCCGCTTGCTGCGCGCGGCGCGATAGAAGCTAGTGTTGTCGAACCGGCCATCGTCAACATAGGTCAGGAAATTGGCGCTGGTTTTGGGCGCATGTTTGACATCGAGCGCCAGCACAATCCGGCCCATCGACGTTTCCAGCGCGACTCGCACGATGCCCGGCGTCGACCTGTCGGCACTTTGCGCCCTGGCCGCAGGGGCTGGAAGCAGAAGGACGCAAAATAGCAGGATGGAAAACAGGCGGGCAATCATGAGGCGGGGCAATAAGGGGCTTTGTGAGAGGGATGCAAGCATGGGGGGAGAGCTTTCTCCTTATACCGCGCCCTGTTTACCTGTGATTAACCCCGTTGCGGCACATTCGCGCAGACCCTGTGCGTGGGAGTGTGGGATGAGTTTCTGGAAACCGATAAGCCATGACGAGGCCGCGCGCCTCAAGGCTCGTTATGTCGAGCTTGGCTCGCTTCAGGCCGTGGCGGAAGCCGAAAATGTGCGCACAGGCTGGCTCGGTCAGGTGCTTATCCGCCATGACCGCCGTGTTGCCGGGTCGGACGCGAGCTACAAAGGCCCGGAACGGCGCGGAAAATAATCGCGCAAATGAGAGGGGCCGCCAAAGCGGCTCAAGCCCGCTCTGACGACCCATCATGACATGGTCAGCGGCCGGATGGCTGCCCCATTATTCGGAACGGAATGTGGTTCGCGCTAGCTTGCCGGTCGGCGCGGTCGCTTCGGCTATGTCAGCGCCGAAGCTTCGGGGCCGGTATCCGGCAAGGCGACGCTATGCCGTCGCTTAGCCGCGCATTCCCCGAATGGACTTGTCCGACCCCCTTGCTGAACCATGAGACATCGGATCACCTCCTTTCGCGCTGTTGAAGCCTGCGTCGCCGGAGCATCAAGGGCTGAAACCTCGATGGGACCAGACGCTTGAATACCACCGGCCACGACGCTGTTGTGAGTCAAATGACGGGCGCGATCAAGGCTTGAAATTATCTTTTTTCGAATCATAATGGCGCGTCCGCACGGCAGGCGCCTTGCGCCGCGCTTGCGGGCCGCTTTCAGCCCCTGCAATCCTCAACAACCCGGCTCGGTTCGGCCCAGCCCGGCACCGCTATCGGCGTAGCGCCGGGCGCCTCTATCGCGAAGCGCCCGCGGCTGAAGACAATCCTGTCAAAGGCCGCATCCATTGCCGCGCGTGTCGCGACCGCATAGACAGCCGACGACGCCAGCGAAGAACCGGGCAGAACCGGCCATTGCGCAGCGCA
>CAYOZY010000051.1:0-11760 GCA_964408525.1 uncultured Sphingobium sp.
TTCATGAAAATGGCGAATACGGCTCTCTTGATATTCCGAATATTCGACAACCTTACGAGCGCTGGCTTTCAAACCATCCTGCACCGGCTTCATATTGTATGTATCTTGGTTGGCGATGCGTGCCAGAACAGGATTGAGCCCCTTTGCCTGAGTCCAATCCTGATCTTCCGTCAGCACCTCGACTGCTGCAGCCGGCGGCCTCCCCTCGGCTTCATTAACGGGCACCAACTGGTAGATGTCCATCCAACTCCGGTTGGGATCATCCTTATACGGCCGGAACAGGTAGCAGATACGACTGAATAACGTCCAAGGATGGACATTGGGAAATATGCTCATGAAGCAGATATCCACGAGTTCGCTATCCGAATAATGCGCGGCAGATTTACCGGTTAGCCGTTCGACATTTTCTCTAGCCGCTTCCGCCATTTGCTCGCGCGCGGTGTACCCCGCTTTCGCCTCGAAAAACCGGTCCTGATCAAGGCGCAAATCCATTGCAGAATCGAGAATATCCTGAGTCGTTGGATCAAACGCCAGTGCGGCATTCGGAATATAATTCACACCAAGCGCACGCGAGAAGTTTTCGTAGCAATCATATTTCCAGTCGGAATGCGAAGCCTGCGGAGTCAGCTGTGGATGCGTGCCATAAACATGATAAGCTTCGAGAAAGGCTTCCTGTACAACCTTCCAGTTCGCGTCGACAATTTTGCGCACATGGCCAGCTATATAACGATCCTGTAGTGGGTAGCGCTCATAATGGCGATTTATATCGCCCAAAAACTCTGCCAGCGGCCCGGCCTCAGTATCCGGATTTATAAACACAAAGCCACCCCAGGTCTCCACCTGACATTCGGGCAACTGCCAATGCTCCGGATCTTCGATGTGAGAGAACTCCCATGCGTTTGGGATAGCCGCAATGCGCCCGTCCAGATCCCAAGAAAAGCCATGGAACGGGCAACGCAGCATCTCTGCGTGCTTGCAGCCATCGACAAGCTGCCGACCGCGATGCAGGCAGGCGTTGGGAAACGCTTTGATCCGATCTGGCGCAGACCGGACGATAATGAATTGCAGGCTGGCGACCTCATAAAGATAAACGTCTCCGACAGCCGGGATCTCCTCTTCACGGCAGGCAACCTGCCAGACACGCTTCCAGAGTCCTTCCACTTCGAGGTCGTGATATTCCTTCGATACAAATCGCTCGATGGGAACTTCGTAGAAATCGCCTTGAAAGGGATGACTTTCCCGCAGCACTGCCGGCACCGCCTGGCTGTCCTGATCAGCGACTCGATTGTAAAATTCCTCGGCTGTAACAGCGGGCACGCGTTGCGTTCGTTCAAGCTTGGTCGCGTTTGTCATTTGCATTCCTCGGATGACATTAGTGCGGCAGGCTCAACGTCGCGAGAGCTGATCCTTGACGCTATATTCCTGGACAGGGTTCGGACCACCTACCCACAGGCACATGTGCGGGCAGACGTCGAACTTGTCGCCCGATCGCCATTCTCCCGTTGCCGAATACAGGCCGAGACGGCCTTCGTGGCGTACCTGAACAAGTCCGGTTGCCGCGTCGATACCGTATAGTGCCATATTCAAGGGGTTGTGCAGTTCCTGCATCGGTCTCCCAACTCATATTTCCGCGAAAGTCCCGGCTGAACTTTATCCGGTAACCGCTTTTTAGCATTTGTATAATCCGCAAAGGACGAGCGCGGATCAATACCGATTTTCCCTGCCGCTTATGTTCTCAATCTATGAATTCCCCCGCGAAATGAGGACTACACCAGCGGCTCGGATGGGCATAACGGTGCTGCCCGCAGCGGGCGCTCTTTGGGAGAGAGATATGGATGCGCCGACCGAGATCGTCAGTGAACTGGAAAAGCAGGGCGTAGCGCCCGGATCATACGACTTCGTTCCTCTGGATGGACTACGCAAGCTCATTGCCCGGCGCATGGTCGATGCAGTCCAATCCATACCGCATTTCGCAGTGGATATGCGCGTCGAGCTAGACTCCCTGCTTGCGCTGCGAAACACGCTAAACAGCCAAAGTGACATTCGCGTTTCGGTCAACGATTTGGTGATCAAGGCAGCCGCCCTGGCGTTGATGCGGGTCCCAGCAATCAACGCAAGTTTCACGCCTGTAGGCATCGTTCGCCACCATAATGCCGACATAGCTTTCGCCGTAGCCATGGATGGTGGCCTTGTCACCCCCGTCGTTCGCGCTGCGCAGGATAAGCCTATAGAAGCCATCGCGCGCGAAACGAAAGATCTGGCGGAAAGAGGGCGCATCAAACGACTAAAGCCGCAGGAATATAGCGGAGGAAGCTTTTCGATTTCCAACCTTGGCATGTTTGGCGTGGCCCGCTTTGACACAATTATCAATCAGCCACAGGGGGCCATTTTGTCGGTCGCGGCGGCCGAAGTCCTGTATCTCCCCGGTCCTGCCGGCCCACGTGCCGCGACTGTCATGACCGCAACATTGACCAGCGATCACCGTATCATCGACGGCGCCGTCGCCGCCGCATGGCTGACAGTATTCAAGGCACTCATTGAGGAGCCTGAACAACTGCTCGGGCAGACATTCGAGACATCTCTTTCAACCGCTTTATAACGCGAGCAGTGACGAAGCGCGGCTCAAGCAAAAGGCAAAAAATATGGCGCGTAAGGAGAGGTCAGGTCAAGAGTGGTCCACCGGATGGCCGGTAGTCGGTGCGGGCTTGATAGGCATGACCATCATGGCATTGTGTTCGTCGTCAGAACATTCGGCACAACTCGCGGCGTAGATTAGCGGAGTGCGGGCCTCGTCTGGGGGTTGATGTTAGGCGGCGAGCTTGCGGTGCTGCAAGCGCCGATATTCGATGGTCTGTCGCTTGATCCTTTCTCGTCGTTCGATGATGGCCGGGGCCCTGCCGAAGTAGGCGTCGGCGGGCGTCACGTTATTTAGGCTCTCGTGATAGCGCTGGTGATTGTAATGTTCGACGAAGGCCTCGATCTGGGCTTCGAGGTCGCCGGGCAGGAAGTAGTTCTCCAGCAGGATGCGGTTTTTCAGGGTCTGGTGCCAGCGCTCGATCTTGCCCTGGGTTTGCGGGTGCATGGGAGCGCCGCGGACATGGCTCATTTTGTTGGCCTCGATATATTCGGCCAGTTCGCCGGCGATGTAGCTGGGGCCGTTATCGCTGAGCAGCCGGGGCTTGTGCAGCACCGTGGCGCTGTCACAGCCGGAAGCCGCCAAGGCGAGGTCCAGCGTTTCGGTTACATCCTCGGCACGCATGTTGGTGCACAACTTCCAGGCAATGATATAGCGCGAGAAGTCGTCGAGCACGGTCGAGAGGTACATCCAGCCCCACCCGATGATCTTGAAGTAGGTGAAGTCGGTCTGCCACATCTCGTTCGGGCGGGTAGTCTTGGTGTGGAACTGATCGGCGGCCTTTATCACGACATAGGCCGGACTGGTGATCAGATCGTGCGCCTTGAGCAGGCGGTAAACCGTGGATTCCGATACGAAGTAGCGCTTCTCGTCGGTGAAGCGCACCGCCAGTTCGCGAGGGCTGAGATTGGTCGCGTCGGCTTCCAGCGCCATTTCGATGATCTGGTTCTGGATGTCGTCACCGATGCGGTTCCACACGCGGCTCGGCGCCGATGGCCGATCCTGTAACGCTTCCGGCCCGCCCCCAAGATAACGGTCATACCAACGGTAGAACGTCCGGCGGGCGATGCCGAGCTTGTCCAGCGTGCGTTTGGCGGGCAGGTGCGACTGCTCGACGATCCGGATGATCTCGAGCTTTTCGGATGCGGGATACCTCATTCGTCGTCGCCCCCATCCGCGATCATGCTTTTTTTCAGCAGACGGTTTTCGAGTGTCAGGTCGGCCACGCATTCCTTCAGGGCACGCGCTTCGCGGCGCAGATCCTGCACCTCGCCGGTGGTCGCGGCACGGGCAGTGTCGCCCGCCAGGCGGCGCTTGCCCGCTTCCATGAACTCCTTCGACCAGGTGTAGTACAGGCTTTGCGCGATGCCTTCCTTGCGGCACAGCTCGGCAATGCTGTCCTCGCCGCGAAGGCCTTCAAGCACGATGCGGATCTTGTCCTCGGCAGAGAAGTGCCGCCGGGTCTGCCGCCGGATATCCTTCACCACCTGCTCCGCAGGGGCCTTCGACGGCGATTTTGAATAGGAGGATTTGGGCTTCATCTTCGTTCCTTCGTCACTACGACGAAGCCCAAATCCTCCTTAAATCACAACCTCAAATCTGTGCCATTGGTGCTGACGGCGGACAGTCTCTCTATGCAGCACAACGCCGCATGTGGAGACCAGTTAGCATTAGAATGACAGCACCCCTGTGCCGATCCCTTTATTAGCCAGAAAAATGCTGGAGATCGTCAGTCCCGCACTTTTACCTTTCCATCGGCGAGTTCTATCCAACGCTCGCAATTCACAAGGCTGCTGGCCCTGTGGCTTATGACGAGTACAGTAAGGTTCGGCGCGCCCTCGGCAAGTAACGACAAGATGACCTCCTCCGACATTCCGTCTATCGCGTTGGTTGCCTCATCCAGAATCAGCACCTGTGCGTTTCGCGCAAAGGCACGGGCAAGCGATATGCGCTGACGTTGGCCGCCGGACAGGGTCAAGCCCCGGTGACCGACAACAGTCTGGTATCCATGCGGGAGGTTTGCGATGAATGAAGCGGCGTCTGCCAGCCGCGCCGCCTCGGCCACGGCATCCATATCCGCATCTGCGACGCCATAGGCGATATTTTCCGCGATCGTGCCGTCGATAAGTTCCATATCCTGGCCGGAAATCGCGATCCGGTCCCGCCACGATGAAACGTCCATGTCGGCCAAGGGGATTCCATCAACCGTTATCCGACCGGCCGTGGGCTCCAGCAGGCGGCACACAAGATTGACGATCGTGGACTTGCCCGCGCCCGACGGCCCGACCAGAGCCGTCGTGCGACCGGCCTCGATCCGGAAGCTCACATGATCGAGGGCGGGGACATCGCTCCGCTGACCCGGAAAGTGATAGGAAACATTATCGAAAACAATGCCCTCTGCCAGCGCCGGCGCAGGCCTGCCTGCCCCAGAGAGGCGGGCGGGCGCGGCACGAAGCAGCAGCCGTTCGACTTCGCGCAGGCCGCTCGATGATCCGGCAAACTGGACCCGCGCCTGCTCGACAACGCGCAAATGCGGCTGCATCCGCTGCAGCAGGATAAGAAACGCAGCCAGATGGGGAAGGGAGATTGCCCCATCCACCATGACGGCGACTATCAAGATCAACGAAAACAACCCGGTGTAGAGAATTTCGATTACGGGGGACACGAGATTGCCGCTCAGCCAGACGTCGAATGTTGCCCGGCGTAGCCCGTGAGAGACTGTCGCGAACTTCTGTTCCTCCCGCTTCTCCTGACCGAAGAGTCTGATCATCCGCATCGCCGAAACCATGGTGAGCGCGCTCGCCGAGAAGCGGGTATTCGCCGCCGTCACCGCCTCGCTGAGATGCGCCGTCCGGGACACCATGCGATTTTCGAACCATCGTATCAGCAACGCTCCGCCAAGCACCGCGAGCGTCAGTCTCCAGTTGAGCAATCCCATCATCAGCAGGAAAGCGACAACCGCCGCCAGACCCGCGATCGCAACCATATAATGCCGGAACACATCTGCAGCGCGCCAGCTCTCTCCCGTCATGATGTTGAGAATACGGGACGGTTCCTCGGTCAGGAACGAGGGGTAATCCATGTCCAGAATATGCCGCGACATTTCTGTGCGGATAGCCTGGCCGATCTGCGATTCGATCCACGCGATCAGCGACTGGTTAGCATAGGACACAACGTTCTTCGCCGCGATGAATACGAATATCAACGCAACCAGCGACACGATGCGGGTATCGGGCCGCACGGTCGCTAGCAGGCCGGTCCATAGACTTCCCTCGTCGGGCAAGGCTCCTGATGAGAGCAGGAGGCCCAGCAAGGGCACCATGAGTGAAATGGCGATGCCTTCCATCGCGGTTGCGAAGAGGCCGGCGAATACGACAACGGGAATGAAACGGCGATAACGCCGGTATATAGGGTAAAGCGGACTCGATGCGGAAACTGGCGACGACAGATCGCGCCAGACTGCCCGTTCGCCACCCGCGGGCGAGCCCATTTCGCTAGTCAGCGCCCTCTCCACGCAACTTTTTGCCGAAGCATGGCCAATAGAGGCCTTTTCGGATGCCGCCGGCCGCTGACAATTCTGGGAAAGCCGGCAAACGGCCGTTCCCCCTCCATCTCCGCCTCACTCAGATGAGGGTGTTCAGCCTCCTTCATAGCGAAAACCGACATCACCACTCCCAACACGATCTGCAGCCTGTATATATGCGCGCGCCGCAACAGGGGGTTGGTAAACCATAACGGATTGAAGAGATAGGCTCTGACACTTTGCACGAGAAAGAGGCCAAATTTTCCGCGACGGATAAAAGCGGGCAGCAACCACGCCGTCATCATTGTTCGTCCGTCGGCCAGCGCGCGTCGAGCTACATCCGGCATTTCGCGCCGGATATCGTCCAGAACCGCCAGGATCGCGTAAAACTGCCTTTGCGGATTATGTTGCGACATGCTGTCAGCGACCAAGCGATATCCGACCAGATGGCGCTCGATGAAAACGGGCATGCCCATTCTCGCCAGCCGCAGGATCATCTTCCAGTCCTCGGCGCCGTGAAGGTTGCGCTTTCCCATCTCCTCGTCGAAACCGCCGACCCGCATCATGAGATCGCGCCGATAGACCGCGGCGCTGCCGCTGCCCACGGTGTTGAGCGAAAGGAGGCCGATGAAGTCGTGTCGAGGGGGTGCTTCCGGCTTGATATAGGGAAAGAGATAGTCGTCCTCGTCCATGCGGAAGGAATAGGAATAGGCAAAGGGCGCGGTCGAATTGCGCTCCAGAGCGGGCACCGTCTCCGCCAGAAAATCGGGATGCCATATGTCGTCGGCATCCAGCGGCGCAATCAACGGCGCGCGGGCCTCCGCGATGCCCCGGTTCCTGGAAGCGGCGAGACCCACATTCTCCTGCCTGACGATGCGCACGCGGGGATCCGTGGCATAGGGCGCGACGGCGTCATCAAATGCGTCGGTCGAACCGTCATTGACGACAATAACTTCAAAGTCCGGGAACCGCTGGTTCAGAACGGACAGTAATGTTCTCCCAACAGACCAGGCCGAATTATAGGTAGGGATGACAACGGATACCCGTATGTCAGACATTTTCGGATATTTCTGTCGCTGAAGGTTTTGAGCCGGGAAAAGGGATGGAAATCTGATCGAGCGGCCCGTTCTGCCGGAAATCGGCGGCCACCATGCCAACTCCGGTGCGCAGGTCCGTTTGCGCTTTCCAGCCCAGAACATCCCATGCCAAATCTGGCGAACCGCAAAAGCCGCTGACATCGAAAGCCCTGTTGGGAAGTTCGACGATGGGAGATTTCGTGCCGCAAACATCCTGTGCAAGACCAGCCAGATCACGCAGGGTCGTCGCCACTCCCGTGGCCAGATGAACGGTGGGCAGGCCGCGCTCCTCCGCAGCCAGCAGGTTCATGGCCCTGATCAGTCCATCCACGCAATCGTTGACGTGAACGAAATCGAAATAGTTGTCGCCGCCTGTCACATTGAGGCTCTGCCCGGCCAGTGAGCGAGCGACCAGCGACGGAACCGCCCGGTCCGGATGATCGCGCCTGCCACCATAAACATTGGAAAGCCGGACGATCGCCGTCCGTAAACCCTGCGATCGTGCTTCCATTACCAGCGTTTCGCCCTCGGCCTTGGATCGACCATAAATATTGACAGGGGCGATCGGGTCGTCCTCCCGGACCAGCGGGCGAACCGGGTTGCCATATACTTCCCTTGACGAAGCAAACAGGAACCATCGGCAACCGGAATTCATGGCCGCCGCCAATGCGGACGCAGTCCCCAGAACGTTCGTTTGCTGACAAAGTGCGGGTTCTGTCTCGCCCCACGCCACCCTCGAAATCGCTGCGAGATGGATGATCCCGTCTGCATCCTTTGCGGAACGGGTCAGTAGTTCCGTGTCGCGAATGTCTTCGCTTTCGCGTGTGTCGGGCCGAACAAGATCGAAGGGGACCACATCATGTCCCAATTGTCGGCAGACGGCAACCAACAAGGCGCCTACCAATCCGTGACTGCCAGTGACTAGAAGGCGCATAAAGCTCGCTGAATGAGAAGGAAGTTTGATAACTGAAATGGTAGGGAATGCAACACAGGATTGCGCCCGGACGACGGTATGACAGTATTTTACAATCGGACAGGGCAGAGACGTCGAGCAATAGGCTGCGATCGGCAAGTGCCTATGGAATGATTGGCGCCGCATTGTCTTTGGCCGTTGCCTGCGGCCGTCAGGCGGATTCCCGGTCGGCTGGAAGCTACTGCTCCGCTACTGTATGTCTCCGACTTCAATTTCTCCGCAAATACTTATGCCGAAGTCGCCTGTGTGGTAAATTTATAGCTTTTTCATGGGACTATGAAGAGGCTGTACATGGCTGGGTCACGACTGAAACCTTTGACGGTCAAGGAGATCGAAAAACTCGTTGCGGTGCCACCACCCTGCATCAAACATCGCTATCTGGGCGGCGTTCCGGGCTTCACGCTGGTCCACACGCCAGCGGGGTATACAGGCTATGGGTTGATTTATCGGGTGAGCGGCAAGCGCAAGAAACTGACGCTCGGCAGCACCAAGAGACTGACGCTGGGCGACGCGCGCAAACCTGCCGGCCGCTTTCGCAGTGAGATCGAAGCCGGCGGCGATCCGCACGGTGAGAGGATGCAGCAACGCGAGGAGGCGACCAAGCTTAGGGTTTGGCGGCAGTCAGTCCGGAACGTCCCAAGAGCCCCCATTCGACCTGCGCAGTCATTTCCCTGCCGACCTCTCTGTATACACGGCGTATACACAGACCGGAGCCATCTAGCCCGCAGACCCGCCCCATATCTCAAAAATGGCGATTTTTCGCGGGCTTTGTGGTGGTGGGCGCAGTCGCAAGCGAACCCGTCTCGCTTTGGAGTTCCCTGCTCAACAGGGAAAATACAGGGAATTTTACGTTGCGATGTGCAGTTCGCTCAGATGCAGTGTCTCGAAGTCACCGAAAGTCAATGGGATCAGAGAGCAAATTCCTTAAATAAGGAACAGCGTATTTTGTCGAAGTTGCGGCGCGATCAAATTGACTTTGCAGTGTAAATTCAGGCGCAGGCGCAATTGTAACGAACAGCCGATAGCCAAGCATCGTCCTATCGAAGTGACTATACAAGGTTTTGCTCATCGCATCTTCGTTCCATCGCGGCGCAGAGCAGCTGAATCCGGTCCACCCCGAAATACATGTCATCGCCATCCAGATAGAGTGTCGGGGAACCGAAGGCGCCGCGCGCAATGGCCTCGTCACCATTGGCGCGCAAGGCTTCCTTCATGTCCTGATCCGCAACGCGGGCCAGAAGCCACGCCGGATCGACCCCGACCTGCCTGCACAAGTCGGCGATAACGGCATCGTCCGAAATCAGGCGTTGATCCCCGAAATAAGCCTGAAACGCCGCACGCGCGAACGGCACCAGCTTGCCCTCCGGTTCAAGGAGCAGGCAGGCTCGCATAACCTTGACGCTGTTCACGGGATGTCCAGCGGGAGGAAAGTGAATGGTGACGCCTACATGCCGGGCCCAATCGCCCATGTCCTTCAGCATATAATCGATCTTGCGGGGCGGCATTGTTTCCTTCGCCTTGAGAAACTCCACACCCGGATTGACGGCGTTGAATATGCCGCCGACCAATATTGGTCGCCAGATGATTTCGGCACCAAATTTCGGGGCAACGTCGATTATTGTCTCGAACGCGAGGTAGGTCCACGGGCTGGAGCAATCAAAGAAGAATTCAATCTGCATCTTGTGACTTTCGCTCATAACCGAAAAAGCGCGCCTTGGCCTCCTCAGTCATAGTTTGCGCCTGCACCATCTTGCCGCCTACAGCCAGTCCACGTTGGACAGGATCCCGTGCGCGCAGTGTAGCAAACCAGCGCTTCACATGCGGATAGTCATCCAGTGTGAGGCCCTGTTTCTTGTGCGTCATTATCCATGGAAAACAGGCGATGTCCGCAATCGAATAATCGCCGGCGATATGGCTACCGGTCGTGCCCAGCTGCCTGTCCAGCACGCCATATAATCTGCGTACTTCGGTGCCGTATCGATTGATTGCATAGGGAATTTGCTCAGGAGCATAGAGAAGAAAATGCCCGTTCTGCCCGGCCATCGGGCCCAGGCACGACATCTGCCACATCAGCCACTGCAGAACGGAAAATCGATCGTGCATCGACGCGGGAAGCAACATGCCGGCTTTCTCGGCCAGATAGATCAGGATCGCCCCGCTTTCGAATATTGCGAGAGGCCCGCCGACCGCGCCGTTATCGACGATTGCCGGAATAAGCCCGTTCGGGCTTATCGCCCTGAACTCGTCGCGATACTGATCGCCTTCATCGAGCCTCACCGGCACCACCTGATATGGCAAGCCGATCTCCTCAAGCATGATCGATATTTTCCAGCCATTTGGGGTTGCGGCATAATGGAGATCGATCATCGGCATCCTCAGGTGGGAGATCCGGCGCTCTCCCGATTGTTATGCGTGAGGTGGATACGCGCCCAAATGCGAGCGAGCCGCGCCACAAGTCCGGAACGTTACCGGATCAGCCCATCAGGTACACAAGAAATTTGCCGCCGGTCGCGCGCTGATTCGCTTCGCACAGGACATCCGGATCGGTCAGCTGCTCCAGCTTGATCCGGCGACCCACCGAGACCGCAAAGCTTGTCTTCAGATCTCGCGCGATCTTCTGCTTCAACTTGCTCGATCGATCGGGGCCAATGCGATGAAGCATTTCGTAAACGGTATATCCGCCCACATCCCAGCTCCATCCATAATTTTTGTGAAGGACAAGCGGGCTGGGATCGAGCGACCCGTATATGAGAACCCGTTTCCGAACCATCGATCCGCTATGGTCGAAAGGTTGGCCGGACGTGACGCTAACTTCCATCTGGCGCAAGATCTTGTTTGCCAGATCGCCACCGCCGGTCGCGTCAAATGCGATCGTCGCGCCCGTCTGGCGCAAGGCTTCAGCCAGTTTCTGCTCGAAGTCAGGGTCGGCCAGGTCGCAGACAAATTCCGCGCCAATGGACCGCAGCAAATCAACCTGCTCTGGCCGCCGCACGATGTTGACCAAGGGTATCTGCTCTTCCCTGCAAAGGCGGCACAATATCTGCCCTACCGTTGACGCTGCTGCGGTGTGGACGAGCGCACGATGCCCTTCGTCCCGCATCGTCTCGATCATGCCCAGCGCGGTCAACGGATTGAGGTGCGCAAAAGCGCCTTCGTCCGTCGATACCGCATCAGGCAGGGTCATGGCTTCGGCAAAGTGGACCTTGCGGTATCGAGCATAGGTTCCGCCGCCCCAAATCGCGACCTTTCTGCCCATTAAGGCCTGTGCTTCCGGAGCCTGACCGGCAGCCACAACCTGCCCCGCGCCCTCTGTCCCGACCAGCATGGAGACGTTCCAGCGCGCGTTCTGCATCTGTAGGGCATGCGCCGTCGCGCGCAACGTCGTTACATCTCGGCCCTCCCGCAACGAACGCCGCCCAGTGGCGGGATCGGAGCGAGCGAAAAGCATTGCCATATCGACGGGATGAAACGGCGCGGCGTGCATCTCGATAACGATCTCGTCATTCTCCGGTGGAGAAATGGCGATCTCGTTCAGCGACAGCTCCACCTCACC
>CAYOZY010000051.1:11770-14267 GCA_964408525.1 uncultured Sphingobium sp.
CTGGCCGCAGGGTCGACCGCAGTTCGACATTGTGAAGACGCGCGCTCATTCCGGCGTCAGGTCATGCGTCCTCATGAACGACTTCCGCCTTGGCGCCTTGGCTCGCGGCACGCTCCGCCTTGAGCAACTTGTTCAAAATCCTCCGGGCCTGAATGGCTGCGACGTCGGTTTCCAATATTGCCGGTTCGAGTGAGAAGAAATCTTCGCCGCCCATCATTTCCGAGCAGGCATGGATGACCGGCTCGTCCTCCACCTCGAATGCATAGGCGACGGACTCGCCCATTTTCCTTGTCGCGTCAGCATCATCCAGTTCGACATTGCGGGAAATCGCCCAGAAATAGTGGCAGCTGTTATCCGTCTCGGGCACGATAAGGTGGCAACTGGGCATTTTCACGCCTGTTCCATGGGGTTCGCCAACGTCTGTCGTGCTGATGTCTAGCAGCAAGGACCCCGCCGGCTCCCACCGCATGAAGGCGAAAATATCACCCCGCTCCTTTCGATAGAATGGCTTGAACAGAGCCGTCGGGGGTGAATTGAGGAAAGTGTAGTTGGAATGCACGACGTTGCCTTCGGTCTTGAAATCATATTTCAGTGCCGATCCAAGCGAGTGCTCGGCATCAATGCCTACCGTGTTCGGATGCAGATATGTGCCATGCGTAAGGTCGAGCAGGTTGTCGATGACCAGCTCATATCCGGCGTTGATTTTGAGATAGCCGGTCGTTCCTTCCCAACCCGGTTTTTCGCCGACAAAATACAGGTCCATGATGCCGGCTGGGTTTCCTTCTCCCGGAGTACCCATCCAGATCCACAATGTACCGTCGCGCTCTTCGACCTGATAGGCGCGGGTATGGGCACGAGGAGGAATTACCCCCTGGCCATGGGGGTTTAGCGTACAGGTTCCTTTGCGATCGAATTGCAGGCCGTGATAGCCGCACTCGATCACGTCGCCCTTCACGCAGCCGATCGACAATGGTGCAAAACGATGAGGGCAACGGCCATCAAGCGCGGCGATACTTCCGTCGCTTGTCCGAAACAGAACGATATCTTCGTTCAATATCTTGATACCACGCGGCTTTTCGCCAACATCTGTACTCCATCCGGCGCAGTACCAGCTATTTCTGAGAAACTGTGTCATGCATCACTCTCCTTGGATCTGTATCGGCGCGATCATACGGGTTGCTCGTTGCAGCGCGGTGGCGACAGTGGTCGGCTCTCGTCCGAGCAGTAGACGGAGCACATTCGCATTGCCGGGAAGTCCATGCGCATCATAATGCTCGAGCATGAGGCGAAGCAGCGTCGACGCGTCTTCTCCGAAGCCGAGAGCCGCCGAAACCGCATCCGTCACTTCACTAGGCGAAGACCTTCTGGCTTCAACTGGATGACCAAGGATGTTGCCGAGAGTTGTGGCGATCTGCGCGAACGTTATCCTTTCGGGCCCGGCCAATTCATATGTTGCGAACGCATGCCCGCTCTGGGTCAGTACGCACGCTGCCGCCTCCACCAGGTCCTCCAGCGCCACAGGCGAAAAAGGCTTATTCAGACAAAATCCGGTTGAAAGGGTGCGTCGATCCTTGCTGAGAAACGCGAGCGCCGTTTCGGCATACATGGCGGGTTGAATTATCGTCCACTCCAACGTCGAATGCCGAAGATGAAGCTCCACCATCGCCTTGCGCGCATGATGCGGCATATCCGGCGTCGCGGCGTGGAGGACCGAATGATAGACAAGACGCGAACAGCCCGCCTCCTCCGCCGCCGCAATGACATTGCGACCGAACTGCTCTTCGCTCTCATTAAAGACTGGAGGGATGTAATGCGCGACCATAACGCCGCGAAGTGCATCAGTCAGCGACTGGGGTTGAGACAGGTCCGCGGCTGCGCGTTCCACGTTACGAGAAAATGCATCAGGGTTTCGGCCGATCGCACGCACGCGCGCTTTCCTGCGCGCAAGTGCGCCCAATAGTGCGCGACCGGTTTGCCCGGCCGCACCGATGATGCCAATCAGGCCGACATCTTCGCCTTCTGACGTCAATGCGCGTGACCATGCGCACAGGTGCGCGCGGGATTATAAACCTTGTCGAGGGCGGCCATTCTCTCAAACAGCCCCATGATGTCGCGGTGGCTGTCGTCATTGTTCAGCTCACGGTAAATTGTATCGACCGTGACGGCGATGCGTTCCGGATCCTCCCATGCCCCAAATTCGGCCAGGGCTATGTCCCGTGCGGCCTCCCAGGAATCCATTCCGGCCGCGTGGCGCTTTTTCGTCTCTGTCTCGACATAAGCCAGATAGGATCGCATCGCCCTGATGCCGTCTTTGTCGGTGATCGGTCCGTGCCCCGGGACGACGGTTTCGATGTCCAGTTCCAGCATCAGATCGCAGGCCGCCAGCCAGTTGCGGACGGGCCCGGCCCACATGATGGGGGTTCCATCCACGAACAATATGTCTCCGGTGTAGACGACCTTGTCTGTCGGCACATAAACCAGCGTATCTCCCGCCGTA
>CAYOZY010000052.1:0-13742 GCA_964408525.1 uncultured Sphingobium sp.
TAACGGACCGTGGTTAAGGGAATTTAGCGCGACCTTTCACGGCAAACATGGGCTTGCGCTACGGAGAGGACTTGCCCAAGGAGAAGGCCATGAGCCTTTCCGACGATCTCGCCCTCGCCCACCGTCTCGCCGATGCGGCGGCGGAGGCCATCCGCCCCTTTTTTCGCGCGCACTATGACACGGAGTTCAAGGCGGATGCCTCGCCCGTAACCGAAGCCGACCGGGCTGCGGAGGCGGCGATACGCGCCATCCTCGAAAAGGAACGCCCCGGAGACGGCATTATCGGCGAGGAATATGGCACGATCCGCGAAGAGGCCGAGCGGGTGTGGATTCTCGATCCCATCGACGGCACCCGCAGCTTCATTGCCGGGCGACCGATATTCGGCTCGCTCATCGGCCTCACACAGGCGGGCTGGCCTGTGCTGGGCATCATCGACCAGCCGATAGCGCGGGAACGCTGGGCCGGGCTGACCGGACAAGGCACCACCTACAACGCTAAGCCGGTGCGCACACGCGCCTGCCGCGAGTTGTCGCAAGCGATCCTCGCCAGCACCGCGCCGCAGCTTTTCCCCGGCTGCACGGCTGAGCACTTCAGCCTGCTGGCGCGCGATTGCCGCGACACGATCTGGGGCGGAGACTGCTATAATTATGCGCTGATCGCTTCCGGCTATGTCGATATTGTCGTCGAAGCGGGGCTGAAGCTCCATGACATCGCCGCGCTGGTGCCGGTGGTGGAGGGTGCGGGCGGGCGCATGTGCGACTGGGCAGGCGATCCGCTCACCCATGACAGCGACGGCAATGTCATCGCCATCGGCGATCCCGCGCGCCTCGACGATGTGCTCGAAGCGCTGAATAGCGGACATGAGCATCACTAAAGCCTTGCCAATCACGACATGGCTACCTATAGGCGCGCGTTCCTGCGGGCGACCGCAGTGATTCTGTAAGAGAGCAGACGGGCTGAAAGGGCTGCCTTGTTTGCTCAAAATCGTCAAAGGCCGTGCGCCTCAAGACAAGGAGACGAAAATGCCCAAGCTCAAGACCAAGAGCGGTGTGAAGAAACGCTTCAAATTCACCGCTTCGGGCAAGGTGAAGCATGGTGTGGCCGGCAAGCGCCACCGCCTCATCAGCCACAACGCCAAATATATCCGCCAGAACCGTGGCACCGATGTGCTGTCCGATGCCGACGTGGCTCACGTCCGCCTCTGGGCGCCCTACGGCCTGAAGTAAGGAGTAGAGGAAAATGGCACGCGTAAAACGGGGCACCACCACCCGCGCCAAGCATAATCGCATCCTTGAGGATGCGAAGGGCTATTATGGCCGCCGCAAGAATACGATCCGCATCGCCCGTCAGGCGGTCGAGAAGGCGGGGCAATATGCCTATCGCGATCGTAAGGTTAAGAAGCGGAGCTTCCGCGCGCTCTGGATTCAGCGCATCAACGCCGCTGTCCGCATGGAAGGCCTGACCTATGGCCAGTTCATGCACGGGCTGAAGCTCGCGGGTGTCGATCTGGACCGCAAGGTTCTCGCCGACATTGCGATGCACGAAGGCGAGGCATTCAAGGGCATCGTGGCTCAGGCCAAGAGCGCCCTTCCGGCCTGAGATAAGGAAACGAAAACGCGAAGGGCGTCGGGGGAAACTCCGGCGCCCTTTTCCTTTGGCGCAAATTAAGGTAGCGCGCGCGCATGAGCGAAGTAACTGCACTGAAGGCCGGGTTGCTGGCCGATATCGAAAAGGCCGATACGCTTGGCCAGATTGAGGAGCTGCGCGTCGGCGCGCTGGGGAAGCAGGGCGTGGTAACGGCCTTGCTCAAGACGCTTGGACCGATGTCTCCCGAAGAGCGCCTGGAAAAAGGCCCGCCGATTCAGGATATGCGAGAGAGCGTGACAGCGGCGATCGCCGCAAAGAAAGCGTCGCTGGAGCAGGCTGAGCTGGATGCACGCCTCGCCTCGGAAAAGCTCGACATGACGCTGCCGGTCGATGCCCTGCCGCAAGGGTCGGTTCATCCGGTCAGCCAGGTGATGGACGAACTCGCCGAAATCTTTGCCGATATGGGCTTTTCCGTCGCCACCGGGCCAGAAATCGAGGACGACTGGCGCAACTTCACCGCGCTCAACATTCCCGAAACCCACCCGGCGCGCGCGATGCACGACACCTTCTATTTCCCGGACAAGGATGCGGAAGGCCGCGCCATGCTGCTGCGCACGCACACTTCTCCGGTGCAGATCCGCACGATGACAAGCCAGGAGCCGCCGATCCGCATCATCGCGCCGGGCCGTGTCTATCGCTCGGACAGCGATGCGACCCATACGCCGATGTTTCACCAGATCGAGGGTCTCGTCATCGACAAGGGCATCCATCTCGGCCATCTCAAATGGACGCTGGAAACCTTTCTGAAAGCGTTTTTTGAGCGCGACGACATCACCCTGCGCCTGCGCCCATCCTATTTTCCCTTCACCGAGCCGTCGGTCGAGGTCGATGTCGGCTACAGCATCGAAAAGGGCCAGCGCGTAATCGGCGGCAGCGGCGATGCGCCGGGCGGCGGCTGGATGGAGGTTCTGGGGAGCGGCATGGTCAACCGGCGCGTGATCGAAAATTGCGGGCTGAACCCTGATGAGTGGCAGGGCTTTGCCTTCGGCACCGGTGTCGATCGCCTCGCCATGCTGAAATATGGAATGAACGACCTGCGCGCTTTCTTCGACGGCGATCTGCGCTGGCTGCGGCATTACGGGTTCAGCGCGCTGGATGTGCCCACGCTTTCGGGGGGAGTGGGCGCATGAAGTTCACGCTGAGCTGGCTCAGGGAGCATCTGGAGACGGATGCGAGCCTCGAAGAGATACTTGCGGCGCTCAATGCCATCGGGCTGGAGGTCGAAGGCGTTGAAAATCCCGCCGAGCGCCTCGCTGGTTTCAGGGTCGCAAAGGTGCTGACCGCCGCACCGCATCCGCAGGCGGACAAGCTGCAGGTGCTGACCGTGGATTCCGGAGATGGCAATCCGCTTCAGGTCGTCTGCGGTGCGCCCAATGCGCGTGCCGGCCTTGTCGGAGTGTTCGGCACCGAGGGGGCGACCGTGCCCGCGAACGGCATGGTGCTGCGCAAGGCGGCGATCCGCGGCGTAGAATCCAACGGCATGATGTGTTCCTCGCGCGAGCTGGAAACCGGAGACGATCATGACGGCATCATTGAACTACCCGCCGATGCGCCAGTGGGCATGGATTTCTCCGACTATGCCCAGCTCAACGATCCGGTGATCGACCTTTCGATCACGCCCAATCGACAGGATTGCATGGGCGTTCGCGGCGTTGCGCGCGATCTCGCGGCCAAGGGGCTGGGCACGCTGAAGCCTTTGCGTGAGGTCTATCGCATGCCCGCCGCGCCGCTTGTTACCGATGGTCCCGGCCCTGATGTGCGGACCGATGATCCGCAAGGCTGCCCCGCCTTCTTCGCGCAGGAGGTGCGCGGCGTGACCAATGGCGCGGCGCCGCAATGGATGGCGCATATGCTCAAGGCCATAGGGCAGAAGCCGATATCCTGTCTCGTCGATATCACCAATTTTGTGATGATCGATCTCGGCCGCCCGCTCCATGTCTACGACAAGGCCAAGCTGACGGGCGGGCTGGTGGCGCGAAAGGCGAAGCCGGGCGAGCAGGTGCTGGCCCTGAACGGCAAGACCTATACACTCGACGAGACGAATACGGTGATCGCCGACGAGCGCCAAGTCCATGATATCGCCGGCATCATGGGTGGCGAGGAGTCGGGCGTCAGTGAAACTACCACGGACGTCCTCATCGAATGTGCCTTTTTCGATCCGGCGCATATCGCGCGCACTGGGCAAAAGCTCGGCCTTACCTCTGACGCGCGTCAGCGGTTCGAGCGTGGCGTCGATCCGGATTTTCTCGACGAGGGCCTGGAACTCGCAACATGGCTGGTGACCCAGCATTGCGGCGGTGCGCCCAGCAGCGTGACTCGCAGTGGCGATCCCAAAGTTGCGCCGCGCAACTTGGCGTTCGACCCGGCGATGACGCGGGCGCGAGCCGGCGTAGATGTTCCGGCATCGGAACAGAAGGCGATTCTTGAGCGCCTCGGCTTCGGTGTAGATGCGAACTGGACCGTCACCATTCCAAGCTGGCGGCGCGATATTGACGGCACCGACGATCTGGTCGAGGAGGTGGTGCGCATCGTCGGTTTGGATCATGTGCCCTCGACCCCGTTGCCGCGCGCACCCGGCGTGGCCAAACCCACTGCAACGCCGGAGCAAATTATCGAGCGCCGCATCCGCCGCGCCGCCGCCGCGCGCGGGCTGAATGAAGCGGTGAACTGGTCCTTCACATCGGAGAAAGAGGCCGCCAGCGTTGGCGGCGGGGATTGGGTGCTGGCCAACCCGATTTCCGAGGATCTGAAGGTGATGCGGCGTTCGCTGCTGCCCGGCCTGCTCTCGGCGGCGGCGCGCAACATGGATCGCGGGGCGTCATCGGTGCGCCTGTTCGAGGTAGGGCGGCGCTATTTCCGGGCCGAGGACGGCAGCAGCATCGAAAAGCTGACGCTCGGCCTCGTCATGGCGGGTGACAAGGCACCACGCGGCTGGGCGGCGGGTAAAGTGCGCATGTTCGATGCGTTCGACGCGAAGGCCGAAGTGCTGGCGCTGCTGGAGGCTGCCGGCGCGCCTGGGGGCAATCTCCAGATGATGGGCGAAGCGGGAGGAAGCTATCACCCCGGCCGGTCGGGCACGTTGCGGTTGGGGCCGAAGACCGTGCTCGCGGAATATGGCGTGCTCCACCCGGCGCTGGCCAGGGCGTTCGACCTCTCCGGCACTGTGGTTGCTGCACAATTGTTCCTCGATGCGATCCCGGCCAAGCGCAAGACCGGCTTCATGCGTGCGCCTTACGCGCCGCCAGCCTTGCAGGCCGTGACGCGCGATTTCGCCTTCATAGTGCCCGAAACGCTTGAGGCGGACGCGCTAGTGCGGGCAATCAAAGGCGCGGACAAGAAGGCGATCGTGGAGACCCGGCTGTTCGATATATTCACCGGCGCGGGCGTTGAGCCGGGTATGAAATCACTCGCCGTTGAAGTGACGCTGCAACCGCAAGAGAAAAGCTTCACCGAGGAGGATCTGTCCGGCATCAGCGCGGCGGTGGTGAAGGCGGCGGAAAAACTGGGTGGGGTGTTGCGCGGTTAAGAGCGCACCACATTATCTCTTCACCCGCCGATTTTCATCATCGGCACCAGCGGCTCGTGTCGTTCATAGCGCTCCATCGCGTCGATCAGTTCGGGCAATGTGTCGCGCGCGATCAGGATGCCCGCATGGGCGGGGCGAATGAAACCGGTCGCGATCATCTGCCGGTGAAAGGCGATCAACGGGTCGTAAAAGCTTCCGACATTGAGCAACCCGACCGGTTTGTCATGATAGCCAAGCTGCGCCCAGCTCACCGCTTCCCACAGCTCGTCCATCGTTCCGACGCCGCCGGGCAGGGTGACGAAAGCGTCGGCAAGACTGGTGAACAGCGCCTTGCGACTGTGCATATCGGGAACGATGTGCAGTTGAGACAGGCCGCGATGCGCCGCTTCCGCGCCGACCAGAGCTTCGGGGATAACGCCGATCACCTCGCCGCCAGCGTCGAGCGCTGCATCGGCAAGCGCGCCCATCAGGCCCAATTTTCCACCACCATAGACGATCGAGACACCCCAGCGCGCCAGCTCCGCGCCCACATCGCGCGCATTTTCCACGTAACGCGGGTCGGCGGGGCTGGCCGAGCCGCAATAGACGGCAATGCGCTTGAGCTTCATCTCGTTCCCATATCCTCCAGCATCAGCCGAGCGGTCGCCCTGGCGCTGCCCACCACGCCGGGGATGCCCGCGCCGGGGTGCGTGCCCGCGCCGACGAGGTAGAAATTGCTGATGACATCGTCGCGATTATGCGCCCTGAACCATGCGCTCTGGCTGCGTAGCGGCTCCAGGCTGAAGGCGCTGCCCATATGCGCGCCCAGATCCCGCGCGAAATCTGGCGGCGCATAGTGAAATTGCGTGACGATGCGCGAGCGGATGTCCGGGATCAGCCGCCGCTCGATTTCGTCGAGGATGCGTTCGGCATAGCGCGGCCCTTCTTCCTCCCAGTCGATGGGCAGCTTGCCCATATGTGGCACGGGCGCCAGCGCATAAAAGGTCGAATAGCCTTCCGGGGCGAGGCTCGGATCGGTCACCGTAGGGTGGTGGAGAGAAAGCAGGAAATCGGCGCTCAATACGCCATGCTGATAAATATCGGTGAGCAGGCCTTCATAGCGGGGGCCGAAAAGAACCATATTATGCGGAATACCCGGCCATGTGCCCTTGATGCCGAAATGAAGGACGAACAGGCTGGGGCTCCAGCTTTTCCGGGCAAGTTTTTCCGCATGGCGCTTCCCGTGCGGGTGCTGGCCGAGGAGGTCGCGATAGCTGTGCGTCAGGTCGGCATTGCTGGCGACGGCGTCCGCCACGCCGCGCCAGCCATCGCGGGTGACGACCCCGGTCGCCCGGTCGCCCATCATCTCGATGCGCAGAACGGGGTCGCCAAGCCGAATAGTGCCGCCGATCCGTTCGAACTGCGCAACCATCGCCGCTACCAGCCGGTTGGTGCCGCCACGTGCGAACCATGCGCCGCCGTCCTTCACCAGCTTGTGGTGCGATGCATGGATCGCGCTCGTCGTCATCGGGTTACCGCCAACGAGCAGTGTATGAAACGACAGGGCCTGCCGCAGCTTCTCGTTCTTCACAAAGCCCGAGACCATCGAATAGACCGAGCGCCAAGCCTGAAGCTGAATCAGGGCAGGCGCAGCTTTCGCCATCGAAGCGATATCGAGAAAGGCGGCAGCCCCCAGTTTTTCATAGCCTTCATGACAGGCATCGGCGCTATAGTCGCAAAACCGGGCATAACCCGCGACATCGGCGGGGCTTAGGCGGTTTATCTCCTGCCGAAGCGCGGCCTCATCGTTGCTGTAGTCGAATTGGGTGCCGTCCGGCCAGTTCAGGCGATAAAGAGGAGATACGGGATCGAGCGTGACATCCTGTGCCATATCATGGCCGGAGAGACGCCACAATTCGGCAAGACAATCGGGATCGGTGATGACAGTGGGCCCGGCATCGAAGGTAAAACCGTCGCGTTGCCAGAAATAGGCGCAGCCGCCCGGTTTGTCGCGCGCCTCGACAACGGTCGTCGCTATGCCCGCCGATTGCAGGCGGATGGCGAGCGCCAGTCCGCCAAAGCCCGCGCCGATAATGATGGCGGATCGCGGTGCCGCAGGCGCCGGGGGCATGGGATCGCCGCTCATGCGCGGTTCCGGTTCCATAATGCTCGCATCGCTGCCCTTATGCGCATGGGAGGCCGCCCGCACAAGATATGGATTTCATCGGCAAAACCAGATTATGCGGCACGAAAGCGCCCGATCGGAGGTGTGTGAGAGCAATAACCCGGCGTTGACGCTTGCCCCCGGCGCGGCGTAAGTCGGGCGGGATGGACGAACAGCCTTACGAACATAGCCATTATTTCGATCACATGTATCTGCCCGAAGCGCATGACCGAAATGCGCGGCGCACAGGCTGGGTGATTGCGCTGACCGCACTCACCATGGTCGCGGAAATCGTCGCGGGCTGGGTCACCGGATCGATGGCGCTGCTTGCGGATGGCTTTCACATGGCGACGCATGCGGGTGCGCTGATCATTTCCGCCGCCGCCTATGCCTATGCCCGCGCCCATGCGAATAATGCGCGCTACACATTTGGCACGGGCAAGGTCGGCGACCTTGCCGGCTTCGCCTCGGCGGTTTTGCTGGCACTCGCTTCCCTTGGCATTGCGCTCGAATCCGCACGACGCCTGTGGGATCCGCACCGGGTCGATTTCGCCGATGCGACGCTGGTCGCGGTGATCGGCCTTTCCGTCAATCTGCTGAGCGCGTGGCTGCTGATGGAGAAGGAACATGGCCATCATCATGACCATGCGCACGATCACGCCCATGGCCATGGCGACAATAATCTGCGCGCTGCCTATCTTCATGTGCTGGCGGATGCGCTGACATCGGTGGCGGCCATCGTCGCATTGCTCGCGGGGCGCTATCTGGGCTGGCTGTGGCTCGATCCCGTGATCGGCATCGTCGGCGCGCTCATCATCGCGCGCTGGGCATGGAGCCTGATGCGCGACACGTCGGCCATTTTGCTCGACACCGCCGAGCCGGAACTGGCGGCGCGCATCAAGGCGATAGCCGGAGACGCGGGAGCCACCATCGCCGATCTGCATGTCTGGCGCATCGGTCCCCATGCCCATGCCGCTATTGTCAGCATTGCCGGGGCGGGCGGGGATGTGATCCAGATCCGGGCCGATGTAAGCGCGCTCCCCGGCGTGGTCCATGTCACCGTGGAGCAGTACCCGGAGTGACGCGAGCGACGGGCATATGGCGCTGCCGCCGTGCTGAAGCGGCAGGAAAGCCTCAAGAAGAGCGATAATCAGGGTTGTTTTTCGCTTAACCGGAACCGGTTAGGCGTAGTAAACATTATTCCCGCATGGTCCAATGGAGGCTCCATGCACAAAGCGCGTCGCCACACTTCGTCTCGCTGCATCGCTTTTGCGGTGGCGGGGTATGTGACCGCCGTTTCCGCCTCTCCCTGCATCGCCCAGAAACCGGAAAGGGACGACCGGAACAAGCTTACCGTTGCGGTCGGCGCCGGACTGGCGCCCAGCTATGACGGATCAGACGATTACCGGCCCATTGCAGGCGCGCTGGTGCGCGGCAAGGTGGATGGGTTTTCCTTTTCCGCGCGTGGAACCCGTTTCCATCTCGATCTTCTGCGCGAACCCGAACAGCAGCAATGGAACCTGTCGGTCGGGCCGGCACTGAGCGTGCGGCTGAACCGCACCGGCCGCATCAAGGATGCTCAGGTAAAAGCGCTGGGCCAGCTCGATACCGCATGGGAAGTGGGCGGCTGGGTCGGCATTGGCAAATCGGGCGTGCTGACGAGCCGGTATGATACGCTTTCGGCGCGGCTGACCTATCTCAAGGATGTCGGCGGCGCTCACAAGAGCTACATCATTACGCCGACGATCGATTATGCGCTGCCGCTCTCGGAAGCGACGCTGCTGGGGGTGTCCTTTTCCGTGGATTATGTCGGCAAGGGCTATGGCCGCTATTATTACGACGTGACGCAGGCGGGCAGCACGTTCAGCGGCCTTCGCGCCTATGCCGTCGCGGGACAGAAGGCGGGCTTTGCCAAGCTAAGCGTCGGGACTGTTCTCGCGCAATCGCTGAGCGGCGATCTGAGCAAGGGTTGGGCGATCTTCGCGCTTGCCGGCTATGGCCGGGTTTTGGGTCGCTATGCGGAATCGCCGATAGTGCGCGACGCAGGCAACCGGAATCAGGGCCTTGGCGGCTTGGGCATAGCCTATAGTTTCTGAAACGACACATGGGGCGAGGATGCGGGCGGCGTCTTGACGTCGTAGTGAAGTCACGGAATCTTAGTACTACAGTCCCCTTTACTGCCGAGTCCTTCGGATGGCCTGCTGCGGGCGATCTGCTTTGTCGAACCGCTCAATCAGGGGATATGCCCTGTTTTTCGCCGTTCTCCTCGCATCTCATCCCGTAGCAGGCCACCCCGATCGCTGTAATTAATGGGTCATGACTCTAGGGTCTCGGCGCTACCGGCGGGAAACTCATCGAGCTGACCGGAACACGTTCCCTCATGCAGTTGCGCGGATCGTCCTGCGGCACCTTGGCGCAATTCCACAACAGGCGCTGAAGGCCGCTGTCGGAATTGTGAATATAGCTGAACTGCATTGACGAAAGCGATTGAGGCGGGATCGGGAAGGAGCCGGGCGGTCCATCTCCGGCCAGCCATCCCATGATCCGGCATCGGGCGCGCCCCGAACAGAAGGTCCGTGCGATCGTTACATATTGGCTGGTCGCCATGTCACGGGGAAGCTGGATCACGAAGGCGTCCCGCTCCGGCGAAGTAGCGACCATACGCGCGCCGCCCGCCAGCGGAACATAGGATGTGGCGGGCGTGACCTGTTTAGGAGCGGCGGCAAGGTCCGCAGCGCTTGCGGGCATGTTCGGCGCAATCAGGCCGGACAGCGCCGCTTCGGCTGGATTCGTCCCCGCATGTGCAGGCGAGAGCCGCGCCAGCAAGGGCACTTTCTCCTCGGTTGTCGCGACCGACCTCAGAAACGCGCGGGGCGTACCCCACCATCCCGGCCAGCGGAAGAAGAGATGGGTGTGGACCTCGGAAATCTTGTCGAGGCTGTTGCTCCAATAGGGCACGACCCAATCGGTATGATAATGGGTGGCATAGCCGATCTTGCGATCCACAAGCCCCGCCAGCATGCGGCGCGCGAGCGCCCTCGCGCGATCCCACGCAGCGGCAGAAGGCGTCCGGCTTAGCGCCCCGTCGCAGGTGAAGGTGAACTGACATCCGGTTTGCCGCTCCGCACCCTGAAACACCACACCGCAGACCGACTTGGGAAAGGCCGGGTGCCGCACCCGGTTGAGCACGACCTGTGCCACCGCCTTCTGTCCTTCCGGGTCGTCGCCGGCTTCATAATATTGGGCGGCGGCGAGGCAATCGAGCGCCCGGTCAAGGTCTTCTTCGCTACCCGAAAACAGGAAGGGGCGGGCGGCTGGATTGGGTGCTTGCAAAAAGGGTATCGCCGCATTGATGCGCCGCGCGTCTTCGGGCGATATGGCGCGTAGCTCTGCCGGTTCGACCGCCGGGGGCTTGACGGGCGCATCGGTTTTCGCTTCTGCCTTGCCCGGAGCGCTACCGATCTCCGGCCGCGTGAAATGAGCGCCGGCTAGCGGCAAGGCGATCAGCATGGCCGCTGCCGCATATTGCCTCAGTATCTCTGTCGCTACCGGTCTGGGCGACGCGCGGCGTTCCATTCGGGAAATAGCCTATTCCGGCAGGAAATCGGGCACCGACAGGTAACGCTCGCCGGTGTCGTAATTGAAGCCCAGCACCCGCGTTCCCGCGCCCAGTTCGGGCAGCTTCTGCGCAATTGCCGCGAGCGTGGCGCCGGAGGAAATGCCCACCAGCATGCCTTCTTCCCGCGCGGCGCGGCGCGCCATATCCTTGGCGTCGGCGGGATCGACCTTGATGACGCCGTCGAGCAGCTCGGCGTGGAGATTGGACGGAATGAAGCCCGCGCCGATGCCCTGAATGGGGTGGGGGCCGGGGGCGCCGCCGCTGATGACCGGAGAAAGCGTCGGTTCGACGGCGAATACCTTGAGTCTGGGCCACTTCTGCTTGAGTGTCTGTGCGGTGCCGGTCAGATGGCCGCCTGTGCCTACGCCGGTGATGAGAGCGTCCAGAGGCGAGTCGGCGAAATCGGCGAGAATTTCCTGCGCTGTGGTGCGGATATGGGCATCGATATTGGCTGGGTTCTCGAACTGTTGCGGCATCCATGCGCCGGGCGTCTGCGCGACCAGCTCCAGCGCGCGTTCGATCGCGCCTTTCATGCCCTTTTCCCTGGGCGTAAGATCGAACGAAGCGCCATAGGCGAGCATCAGCCGCCGCCGCTCGATCGACATGCTTTCGGGCATGACAAGCACCAGCCTGTAGCCCTTCACCGCCGCGACCATCGCGAGGCCGACGCCGGTATTGCCCGATGTGGGTTCGATGATGGTGCCACCGGGTTTCAGGCTGCCGTCCTTCTCCGCCGCCTCGACCATAGAGAGGGCGATGCGGTCCTTGATCGAACCGCCGGGGTTGGCGCGCTCCGACTTGATCCATACCTCCGCCCCCACAGGGGCACCCGCGAACAGGCGGCTCATGCGGATGTGCGGCGTTCCTCCGATGGTATCGAGAATGTTAGCTGCTTTCATGTTCCGCTCTCCTTTTGTCCGTCGGCTCAGGTTTGCGGCGGATCGAATGTTCGCGCCATTCTAAGCTCGGGGAACAGTTTCCACCATATCAATGTGACAATTATTGCGCCCGCCCCGCCGAAAATCACGCAAGCGACCGGGCCGATCACCGCGGCGAGAAATCCGGACTCGACCTCGCCCAGTTCGTTGGAGGCCGAGATGCTGAGCTGGGATACGCTGCCCACCCGGCCGCGCATCGCGTCCGGCGTGTAGACCTGCACCAGTGTTTGCCGGACAAACACTGAGAACATGTCGGCGCAGCCCCATATCATCATCGCGACCATAGCGACCGGCACGGCAAAGAGGGGCGGCATGAAGGCAGTCGTGCCGAAGAGGATAGTCGCGAGGCCAAAGACGATGACGGAAACAAGCATCTTGAGGCCCACATTGGTTTTCAGGGGGCGATAGGAAAACCACAGCGCGGTTACCGCGCCCCCAATTGCGGGCGCGGCGGCGAGATGGCCGAGGCCGGTGGCGCCGACATGTAATATGTCGCGGGCGTAGACAGGAAGCAGCGCCGTCGTCCCGGCAAGCAGCATGGCAAACAGATCGAGCGTGATCGCGCCCTGCACCAGCCGGTTGCTTTTCACATAGGTCAGCCCGTCCAGCATCTGGCGAAGCGGATGACGGCTAGTGTCGCGCGCGGGTTGCGGCACCTTGCCGATGAAGGAAAAAGCGGCAATGGCAATGGCGAGCAAAGCCGCAGCCATTGCATAGGCACTCCAGTCGCGCGCGGCATAGGCATACCCGCCCAGCGCGGGACCGATGATGACTGTTGACTGCCATGCCGTGCTCGATACGGCGATGGCGCGCGGCAGTACATGCCGGGGGACCAGATTAGGCGCGAGCGCGCTATAGGCGGGGCCATTGAACGCGCGGGCCACGCCCAGAAAGGCCGCAATGCCGAACAGGATCGGCAGGCTGATGACGCGTTCATAGGTACAGATCGCCAGTACCGACACACATAGACAGAGCAACAAGGCAGTGGATTGGGCAATACGGCGACGGTCGAAATGGTCGGCTACCCAGCCACTGACCGGCGTGAGCAGGAACAGCGGCAGGAATTGCGCCAGCCCGATCAGGCCGAGCTGCGCGGCGGACGCCTTCGTCCCCATCGTAAGCCGCGCGATGTTATAGACCTGCCAGCCGATAATCAGCGTTGTCGCGTTGACGGCAAAGCCAGCGGACAGCCGCCCGATGATATACATGCGATAGGCGGGATAGCTCAGCGGATGACCGGGAAGGGAAGAGGATGAGTCCTTCATGTCCGGTGTCGCGCTGCTCATTTTGCTCCTCTGCACCCGGCTGCGAGCCGCCGCAACAAAGTTATTATAACAGGGCCCGCTATTTGCCTATCGGGGCAAGAGGCGGGTTTCGGGACTCAGGCAGGTGTGACAAAACTGTCGATCACCCGCTTGCGCCCGGCCTGATCGAAATCGATCTCCAGCTTGTTGCCGTCCTGAGTGGCGACGACGCCATAGCCGAACTTCTGGTGGAAAATGCGGGTGCCAACGCCGACATCGTCACGCGGCTTGGCGGTGGCAGGCGTGGCAGGAGGGCGCGCCTGTCGCGGGGTAGCGGAAAAGCGCCCCAGTCCGCCCGCCTGCATCGCGCGGTTCCAGCCGGGGCCGTGCCCGCCTTCGCGAACGGAGATGGCGAGCGCTTCGTTAGCAAAAGGGTCGGGGCGGCTGGCCCAGTTGGTGCGCCACAGGTTCGCGCCGGTCTGGTTGAGGCTGTTTTCCTCCTCGATATGATCCGCGGGCAGTTCCGCGATGAAGCGGGACGGGATCGAGCTGGTCCACTGGCCGTATATGCGGCGGTTGGCGGCGTGCAGGATCGTGCAGCGCTTTCGCGCGCGGGTGATCGCG
>CAYOZY010000053.1:0-13509 GCA_964408525.1 uncultured Sphingobium sp.
GCTCGCCATCCTTGGGCGCGCGGATCTCGCCTTCCACCGTGTCGCCGGTGCGCAGTCCGAATTTGCGAACCTGATTGGGCGAGACGTATATATCGTCCGGCCCGGCGAGGAAATTGGCTTCGGGCGAGCGGAGAAAGCCGAAACCATCAGGCAAGACCTCGATGGTGCCGACGCCCATGATCTGCTCGCCATTTTCGGCCTCGGCCTTAAGAATCGCGAACATCAGATCCTGCTTGCGCAGGGTCGAGGCGCCCTCGACGCCGAGTTCCTCGGCCATCGTCACCAGTTCTGCGGGCGTATGTTGTTTAAGGTCTTTGAGATGCATTTTGTCTATCCGACAATGGATTATGGAAAGTGGAAAGTGAGAAAAGGCCGGAACCGGCTCATAAACAGGAACGCCCGCATCAAAACGGGGTGTTGGGCACGCGTTAGGACTCCGCTTGCGTCAAGTCAAGCGGTCTGAATGTCAGAAGGGCCGCACCACCGCCAATATAACGACAGCGGCTGCAACAATCCCCGGCACTTCGTTTACCATGCGCAATTGCCGATCGGTCATGGTGCGCTCACCCTTGCTGAGCTTCTTCACATAGCCGATCATCCAGCCATGATAAGCCGACAGCGCGAGAACCAGCAGCAGCTTGAGGTGAAACCAGCCCGTTTCCCATGCGCCAATGTTCACCATCAACATCAGGCCCAATATCCACACGATGACAAGCGAAGGATTGAGGATTATACGGCGGAGTTTATCTTCGCGCACGATCCATTTGCGGTCCTCATCCGACCCAACTTCACATTCCTGATGATAGATGAAGAAGCGCGGCATCATGAACAGGCCGGCCATCAGGAAGATTACGAAAATGATATGCGCGGCCTTCACCCACAGATAGGCATTGCCCAGAAATCCGATCATACAACACCTCCCAGCCTGCTCAGCATCTGTTCGACATGAGCGATAGGCGTGTCGGGGAGGATGCCATGCCCCAGATTGAAGATGTGGGGCCGGTCAGGGAAAGCTGAAAGGATGCGGTCTATCGCCTCATCAAGGGCCTTGCCTCCCGCAATCAGCGCCAGCGGATCGAGATTGCCCTGCACCGGCAAACCTTCGGGCAGGTTCGCGTCGGCCCAATGCGGATCGACCGTTTCATCGAGGCCGACTGCATCGACGCCCGTTTCCCGCGCATATTGCACGAGCTTGGCTCCCGCGCCTTTGGGAAAGCCGATGATCGGAACACCGGGCCGCTGCGTTCGTAAACGCTCGACAATGGCGCGATTAGGCGCGATTACCCAGCGTTCAAACTGCTGCGGCGAAAGACTTCCGGCCCAGCTATCGAACAGTTGCACCGCATCCACGCCCGCATCGATCTGGCCGACGAGATAAGGCACGGTCGCATGGACGATCGCATCGATGATCGCGGCAAACCTCTCCGGCTGCGTATAGGCCATGCGCCGCGCCACGCTCTGATCCTTGCTGCCCTGCCCCGCCACCATATAAGTCGCGATGGTCCAGGGGCTTCCCGCAAAGCCGAGAAAAGTCGTTTCCGGCGCAAGCTCCGCCTTCACCAGTCGTACGGTCTCGTAGATCGCCTCAAGGCGATTCCAGTCCGGTTCCAGCATGGCGAGATCATGATCGAGTAGGGTCGGCGCGAGACGTGGCCCTTCACCGGCCTCGAACCAGAGTTTCTGACCCATCGCATAAGGCACGATCAATATGTCGGAAAACAGGATCGCCGCATGAAGGCCGTCCGTTCCAGTGCTGAACCGCCGGAGCGGCTGCAACGTGATCTCCGCCGCGGCCGCGCTGTCATAGACCAGTTCGAGGAAACCGCCCTTTTCGGCGCGCAATGCGCGATATTCCGGCAGATAGCGTCCCGCCTGCCGCATCATCCAACGCGGAGCCATAGTCTGACACTCACCCTTGAGCACGGCGAGCAGGGTCTTGGTCTGCGTCATGATCTGAACCGCACTCATGAATTCCTGATATCCAATTAATAAAGATAAATAGATTGTTGTTGTTTGTTGGCGGGTTGAAACCGGGGTTTATGCATCATCCCCGATTTTGCCAACAGCCGATGGCAAAAATCAGCCAAGATTTCCGCGGTGATATGAATATAATCCCCACTATCCACCATCTGTGAATGAAATTTCCCGAATATGACAGGCTGTGGATAAGCCAGAGGTTAGTCGGGAAAAAGCAGCGTTCATATATTATCCCCGACTCTATCCCTTGATTTATCCACAAACCCCCAACAGAGTTGTCCGATGACGCGGCTTCATCTCCATCTCCTGTCGGACAGCACGGGCGAAACGCTCGAAAGCATTGCCAAGGCCGTGATCGGCCAGTTCGAAAATGTCGAGGCAATCCGGCATTTTTGGCCGATGGTGCGCTCGGAAGACCACCTTACACGCATATTGCAGGAAATATCCACCAATCCCGGCCTCGTGCTTTTCACGCTGGTCAACCCCATGCTTCGCAGCAAGCTCGAACATCAATGCCGAGCGCTGGGCCTGCCTCATGCAGCGCCGCTCGATGCTGCGACCGATGCCATGTCCAACATATTGGGGCAGGAAACCCGCAACCGGCCGGGGCGCAAACATATTCTCGACGAAGCCTATTTCGCCCGCATCGATGCGATCCATTATACGATTGCGCATGACGACGGCGTTGGCGAGGAAAACTGGGAAGAGGCCGACATCATCCTCGTCGGCGTGTCGCGCACGTCGAAAACGCCCACATCCATCTATCTCGCCAATCGCGGCTACAAGACCGCCAATATCCCGGTGGTGCCGGAATCTCCGCCGCCCGACGCGCTTTATCGCCTGCAGCATCCAATGGTCGTGGGGCTGGCGATAAGCCCGGACCGGCTGGTGCAGATTCGGCGAAACCGCCTGCTTTCGCTCAATCAGGCACCCGAAACGGCCTATGTCGATCTTGACCGCATACAGGAGGAAGTGGCATTTGCCCGCCGCCTGATCGCGGATCATGGCTGGCCGGTGATCGATGTCACACGTCGCTCGATCGAGGAGGCCGCCGCCGCGATCATCACGCTGTTCAACGACCGGGTGATGGGCGTTTCAGAAGAGGATAAGCATTGAGCGTTCCGCGCCTGATCCTTGCCTCGCAGAGCATGAGCCGACGCAGGATGCTGGAGGGCGCGGGCGTGGCGTTCGAGCAGATGTTGCCCAATGTCGACGAGGACGCCTTCAAACAGGGCCTGCGCGCGGAAGGGCGCGATGCGCGCCAGCTCGCTGATGCGCTGTCGGAGATTAAGGCGCTGCGGCTTTCGGCGCGGATGCCCGGCGCTTTCGTGCTGGGCTGCGACCAGACGCTGGAGCTGGACGACGGCGCGATGCTCGACAAGGCGGGCGACCGGGACGATGCGGCGCGGATATTGCGCCTGCTTTCCGGCCGGGCGCACAGGCTACACAGCGCGGCGGTGATCTGTCAGGACGGCGCGCCCTTGTGGCGCCATATCGAAACCGTGCGCTTGACGGTGAGGGAGCTGAGCGAGGATTTCATCGCGGCCTATCTTGATGCCGACTGGGAGTTGTGCCGCTGGTGCGTCGGCTGTTATCGGATCGAGGGGCCGGGGGCGCAGCTTTTCAGCGCTATAGATGGCACCCATTTCGCGATTCAGGGACTCCCGCTGCTGGCCTTGCTTGACTTTTTGCGCGTTCGCGGCGTTCTGGCGCGATGAACGATGCTTCTTTGCCCGACCGCGCACCGCTCCCCTATGCGGAAGTGATCGGCGATCCGATTGCGCACAGCAAATCCCCGCTGATCCATAATTTCTGGCTGCAAAAACTGGGGATCGAAGCGGAATATCGCAAGACGCTTGTGCGGCCTGACGAGCTGTCCGCCTATTTCCTCAAGCGGCGCGCGGACCCGGACTGGCTCGGCTGCAATATCACCATTCCACACAAGATCGCGGTGATGGACTATGCCAGCGATCCCGGCGAGGTCGGGCGTCTGATCGGCGCGATGAACACCATCGCTTGCGAAACCGGCGGGCCGCTGATCGGCACGAATACCGATGCTGGCGGCTTTCTCGCGCCGTTAATGGCAAAGGGATGGAAAGGCAGGAGCGCGGCGATCATCGGCGCGGGCGGCGCGGCGCGCGCGATCCTTTATGCACTGGGCCAGATCGGCGTTTCGGACATTGCCATCATGGTGCGCGATGGTGCCAAGGGGCAGGCGCTGCTGGATCGTGCCGGGATGAACGGGCGTGTTCTGTCCCTGGCCGATCCGCTTCCGCCCGTCGATCTGCTGGTCAACAGCAGCCCGCTGGGCATGACTGGCCAGCCCCCGCTGGAGGTTGATCTCTCCCCACTGCCCAAACATTCTATAGTATATGATATAGTATATGCGCCACTCGATACGCCGCTGCTGATTCAGGCGCGCGAGCGCGGGCTTGCGACCGTGGATGGCCTTGAAATGCTGATCGGTCAGGCGGCGCTGGCTTTTGAAATCTTCTTCGATGCGGAAGCCCCGCGCGAGCATGATGCGGAGCTGCGCGCGCTTCTGGCGGCGGCGGGGTAGCGCGATGGCAAAGATATACGGCCTCACCGGGTCTATCGGTATGGGCAAGAGCGCGGTGGCCGCGATGATCCGCAAGGAAGGCGTGCCACTGTTCGATGCCGATGCCGCCGTGCATGAATTGCAGGGTCCGGGCGGCAAGGCTTTGCCTGCGATCGAGGCGCGTTTTCCCGGCACGACCGGCCCGGCAGGGCTTGATCGTGCAAAGCTCGCGGCCATTGTGCTCGCCCACCCGCATGAGCGCAAGGCGCTCGAACATATCATCCACCCGATGGTGGCCGCGCAGCGCCGCGCCTTTCTGCGCCGCAATGCCTCGCGTCCGTTGGTGATCCTCGACATTCCGCTCTTGTTCGAAACCCATGGTCATCGCCGCCTCAGCGGGGTGATCGTCGTCACTGCGCCGGCCTGGAAACAGCGCAGGCGGGTGCTCGTCCGCCCCGGCATGAGCGAGGACAAGTTCCGCCGCATCCTCCACCTGCAAACCCCGGACGCGCTCAAACGAAAGATGGCGGATCATATCATCCAGACCGGCACCACATTCCATCGCACCAGGACGCAGGTCCGGGCTTTGTTGGCTTGCCTTCTGCGCAAAGCAGGCAGATAGTGAAGTTCAGTTGAGTCACAGAGTCGATGCGCGAGATAATATTCGACACGGAAACCACAGGTTTTGATCCCCTCACCGGGGACCGCATGGTGGAAATTGGCTGCATCGAAATGGTGAACCGGGTGCCGACCGGCATCACCTTCCATCGCTATTTCAATCCACAGCGCGCCATGCCTGCTTCTGCGCAGGCCGTTCATGGCCTTTCCGACAGTTTTCTGGCCGACAAACCTCTCTTTGTTGCCGAAGTCGAGGCTTTGCTCAACTTTCTCGGCGATTCGATGCTGGTTGCGCATAATGCGCGCTTCGATTTCGGCTTTCTCAACCACGAGCTGAAGCTGTGCGCCCGCCCCGAAATCTCGTTTGATCGGATGATCGATACGGTTGCGATGGCGCGCACCGCGCATCCGGGCGCCAAGCACAGTCTCGATGCACTGTGCACCCGCTATGGTATCGACCGGAGCCATCGCGTCAAGCATGGCGCGCTGCTCGATGCCGAACTGCTGGCGCAGGTCTATATCGAGCTCACCGGCGGGCGGCAGATCGGCCTTGGACTAGCCGATATGGATGAACCGGCGGAAGAAGAAGCCATGGTCGCTTCGGTGGAGCGGCATGTGGAACGGGTCGTCCGGCCGCCGAGGCATTTCGCGGCGAACCCGGAAGAACTGGAGAGGCACAGAGCCTTTGTCGAAACGCTTTCCAACCCCCTGTGGGGCGTGGAGAAAGCGGCGGAGACAGGCGCTGGCTGATCCGAACATTGGGGCGCCGGGTTTGCCTTGCGCCTCGCAAGAGCAAAGGAGAAAGTTCAGATGGATATTCGCATTTCGGGTCATCAGGTCGACACCGGCGAAGCGCTGCAGGAGCATGTTTCGTCCCGCCTGGAATCCATCGCCGAGAAATATTTCTCCCGCACCATATCGGCGCATACAACCTTTCGCCGCGCGCCTCATGGCGCCTTCCATTGCGACATTATCTGCCATGTGATGGCCGGTCTGATCCTGAAAGGGGCGGGTGAAGCGCAGGACGCGCATCTCTGCTTCGATCAGGCCGCTGACCGGATCGAGAAGCAATTGCGCCGCTATATGCGCCGCCTCAAGGATCGCCATGTGCAGACAGCGGCGGCCGAAGCCGCGCGCAACCCGGAAAGCGGCTTGAACGGTGCAGACTTCGACAATGCGAGCTATACGGTGTTCGCTTCCTCACCCGAAGAAGAAGAACCCGCCGACGCCCCGCTCATCATTGCCGAGACCAAGGTAGATATTCCTGAAGCCAGCGTTTCCGATGCGGTGATGATGCTCGATCTGCGTAACACCAACGCCCTGCTCTTCATCAATGCGGGCACCGCGGCCTATAATATGGTCTATCGTCGCCATGACGGGTCGATCGGCTGGGTCGAGCCACGCGGTTGAGGGGATATTAACCTCAGTCATGCTATCTGCCCGCCGCGCGCGGTTGACGTGGCGGGTCTGTGCGCCTATGGCGCGCCGGATTATTGATAATCGCGACGTCGGTATACAGGGTCCGGGATGTCGCCGGCGGAGATCGCCGCATAGTCAGAGCTATTTTAATGACCGACTTCTATGACCTGCTTGTTCGGGAAACCGTATCCACCAGGGTTTCAGTTTCCGGCAAGAAGCAACTTTTCCAGCAATTGGCCGAAATGGCGCAAAAGGCTTATGGTCTTTCCGTCGACGATGTTCTCGACCGGCTTATGGAACGCGAACGTATTGGTTCGACCGGCTTCGGCGGCGGAATCGCGATTCCGCACGCGAAGATCGACGGGCTGGACAGGGTCTATGGACTGGTGCTGCGGCTGGAAACGCCTATTCCGTTCGATGCGGTCGACGATGTGCCGGTGGATATCATCTTCTCGTTGCTCTCGCCAACCGACAGCGGCTCGGAACATCTCAAGACGCTGGCGCGCGTCTCGCGCTATTTGCGCGGCGGCCAGAATGCGGCGCGGATCCGTGGCGCTGGTTCGGACGAAGCCCTGTTCGCGTTGCTGGCGGGAGACGAGGCGCGTGACGCCGCCTGAAGGCGAAGGTTCCGCCGCCCCGCTCGGCGAGCGGGCGCATTTCCGCGCGCTTGAACGGCTCTATGCATCGGCCCCGATCAACGGCATGTTCGCTTCGAAGCTGACGATTCCCGAAGCCGGTCATGCCGTGATCGATTTCACTGTCGATGAACGCATGTTCCATGCGGCGGGTGCGTTGCATGGCACCGTCTATTTCAAGATGCTCGACGATGCGGCCTTTTATGCCGCGAACAGTCTGGTCAGCGACCGTTTCCTGCTGACGACCGGGTTCAACCTGCTGTTCACCCGGCCATTAAGAGCCGGGCCGGTGCGGGCGGAAGGGCGCTGGCTGAGCGGCCGCCGGCGTGTTTATGTGGCCGAAGCAACGTTAACGGATGGGTCTGGCGAGGAAGTGGGTCGCGGTACCGGAACCTTCATGCGCTCGCAATTTGAACTGTCATCGCTTCCCGGCTATAGCGATCAGCGCTGAAGCGCGGTCCTTTCGACAGAATCATGAGCTCCCGGATCACCAGCCAGCTTCTCGTTCAGGCGCTGATCCGCCGGACCCAGGCTGACGGCGGTTTCGCAGCCGTGCTCCACAAGGGCGATGCGATTGCCGGCGCGATCATCGTTCAGGCGGTCGACGCGGACCGGCGGACACAGTTGTTCGAGCGAATTTCCGATTTTTCAGGCGGCTACAAGCTTTTGCCCATTGCTACACAATCTGGTATCGATCCCGATACATTAACCCAATATATTGATCGCCGGGTCCGCTCCGACCCGGATATCTGGATCATCGAACTGGATGTCCCGAATGTGGAACGGCTCGCCGCCGATATCTTAACCGGCTGTTGACTTTAATGTCCCCTTCGCCCAAAGGCCCGCCAGCAATGCACTCGCGCAGGTTGCCGATCGCCGCCCAAGGGGGGAACGGAAAGCGGTAAACACGCAGACGGGGGGCGGCACGGCGTCCGATAAGATAAAGAGGATGCGACGTTTCAGGCCGACCAACCGCATGTTTTTGGGTTAATATGAGTTTCCGGTTGAAGGTCGCCTCGATGGCGGCACTTGGTGTATGTCTGATGGCTGGCTCCGTTGCCAGCAGCGTTTCCATGGCGGACGACAGCGTCCCCGCGGTCACGGTCGGTGGACCGATGATTCCGAATTCTTCCAAAATGTTCGCGCAAAATGTGGCAGGCACCGCGCCGGTCGTCTTTTCGACCCTGAGCGAGGTGGTTCAGCCCCTTCCTTCGACGAAAGAGCAGTCTGTGCCCGTCCCCGAAGGTATGACTTTGGTCCCGGCAGAATCCTACCGCTCGCTCCGCGCGATGGTAGCCGGTGTCAATGTCGATGCGCCGCTCGATGCCGAGACGGATTGTCTGGCAACCGCGATATTCTACGAATCCCGCAGCGAAAGCCTCGAAGGCCAACTCGCGGTCGCCCGCGTCATCATCAACCGCGCCGATTCAAGGCGCTTTGCGACCAGCCTGTGCGGGGTGGTCAGCCAGCCGGGGCAGTTCAGCTTCGTGCGCGGCGGCGTGATCCCGACGCCCGACACGGCGAGGTCCGCCTGGAAAACATCCGTCGCCATCGCCCGCATCGCGCTGGAGAATGGCTGGCAGAGCGAGGCCGAAGGCGCACTCTATTTCCATGCGCGGCGAGTGTCGCCCGGTTGGGCGCGCAAGCGGGTCGCCGCGATCGACAATCACATTTTCTATCGCTGACCGAGCCGCAGCCCCGGGGTGGTCAATCGCCCCGGCCGCTCGTAACATTCTCAGAAAACCGGTCCCTGCACCGCTCCGGAGGCGGCCGGTTTCTTCTTCGCGCTGTCGAGAATGTCGATGATCGTCTGGCTGCGGCCATCGCGTATGGCGTAGTCGCGCGCGGACATGCCGGCCAGGGTATCACGCTTTTCCGGGTTCGCACCCTTGTTCACCAGCAGCCGGATCATCGGCAGGTCGCGAAGCTGCACCGCGCGAATCAGCGGGGTTTCGCCACTGCTGTTGGTCTTGTCCACCAGGGCGCCGCCAATGATCAGCGTCTCGGCGCCTTCGACAAAGCGCAGCCGTGCCGCCAGCATCAGCGGTGTCGTGCCTTCCCGATCGGCGAGATTGGGGTTCGCGCCCCTTGAAAGCAGGAAACTGGTCCAGCTGGCGTCGCGCCGCGCCACCACGATATGCAGCGCGGTCTCGCCGGTCTGTTGGTCGCGCGTGTTGACGGTGGTGGAACCGGGCTTGCCGATGATCTCCATCACCTTGGCGCCGTCCTGATCGCGAATGGCCTTGAGGAAATTATAGCTCTCGGAAAATTGCGCGGCCGCGAGCGACGGCCATAGCAGAGCGAGAAAAAGCGCTAGGAATGGGAGGCGTTTTACGATCATGGTGCGATTATGCCGCTTTTTCGGGGTGATTGGCAATTGCCAAGTGCGGCCTAACATTGCAAGGCTGGCCCAATGATGAACAATTGCATCAAGGCCGCTCTGGGTTGTGCGCTGGTGCTTGCGGCCTGTAACGGGCAGCCGGTCGGATCGAAACAGGGCAGCGACACACCGGATTCCGCCGGTAATCTGGCCGGCGCGCGCATCGGTGGGCCATTCACTCTCACCGATCAGGACGGGGAGAAGCGGAGCTGGCAGGATTTCGACGGGCAGTATCGTCTCGTCTATTTCGGATACAGCTATTGCCCAGATGTTTGCCCGGTCGATTTGCAGCGCATCGCGCAAGGGATACGCCTGTTCGAAAAGCACGCGCCCGAACGCGCGGCGAAGGTGCGGCCGATCTTCATCACGCTCGACCCAGAACGCGATACGCCCTCTGTTGTGAAAAACTATGTTTCGGCCTTTCACCCCCGCCTGATCGGCTTGACGGGCACGCCAGACGAGATCGCCGCCGTCGCGAAGGCTTTTGTAGTGGTCTATCAGAGGGAAACGCCCAAAAGCGCGTCAGATTATCTCGTCAGCCACACGCGCACGCCCTATCTTTTCGGGCCGAAGGGCGAGCCTATCGCGCTGGTTCCGGTGGATGATCCTGTCACGCCCGACAAGGATGAGGGAAGCCCGACAGATGTCGAAAAGGCGCTCGAGCGCTGGGTGAAATAGCCCGTGAGCCTGCGTCCCCGCTTCTGGGAATTGCCTCTGGGCGCGCTGAACGGAGCGGAGTGGGAGGCGTTGTGCGACGGGTGTGGCAAATGCTGCCTGCACAAGGTCGAGGATGAGGACAGTGGCCGCATCTATTTCACCAACATATGCTGCAAGCTGCTCGACAAGGAGCGAGGCTGTTGCACCAACTATGCCGAGCGGCGCGCTCATGTGCCCGATTGTGTTTCGTTGACGCCCGAAAGTGTAGGCGAGATCGTCTGGCTGCCCCGCACATGCGCCTATCGGCTGCGGAACGAGGGCCATGCACTGCCGGAGTGGCATTATCTGGTTTGTGGCGATCGCGAGGCGGTGCATCGCGCAGGGGAGTCAGTTCGCGGCTGGACGGTAGACGAGGCCGAGGGGCAGGATCTGGAGGATCATCTTGTCGAGCGCAAAATCTGAAGCGTTCATTACAATAAAAGGCGCGGATGTGCCGATCCTGGTGCGGCGCTATGCGGCGGCCAAGGGCTATCGGCTGCGCTATGACTCGGTTCGGGGCGTGTTGCGCCTCTCTATCCCGGCGCGTGGCAGCGAACGTGAGGCGTTGCGATGGGCGCGCGGGCAGGAGCCATGGATAGGCAAGCAGCTCTCCCGCAATCCGGAGCTATGTCGGCTCAGGCCGGGTGAACGCGTGCCGGTTGAGGGGATTGAGCGGCTGGTCTGCTGGGACAGGGCGCAGCCCCGCACACCTATGCTTGAGGCCGATCGAATCTTCGTCGGCGGGCTGGAGGAGTCGGTGGGCGTCAGGCTTGTGCGCTGGTTGAGGCGGCGCGCGCAGCAGACGCTCGAACGCGAGACGATGGAGATCGCGCGGCGCGAGGGATTGACTGTTACCTCGGTAAACATTGGCGATCCCCGCAGCCGATGGGGCAGTTGCGCGGTCAATGGTGCTATCCGCTATAGTTGGCGGCTTATACTCGCGCCGCCCGATGTCCGGCGCGCGACGGTCGCGCATGAGGTCGCGCATTTGCTGCATATGGACCACAGCGCGCATTTTCATGCTGCACACGAGCGACTGCTGGGGAGCGACCCTCGCCCTGCCCGTGCGTGGCTGCGCGAGCATGGCGCGGCACTGCACAGATTTACCGTCTGACATTAAGGCTTTGCTGGCGGTTCCCCGTCGGGAGAGCGGTTCCTATGCGTATTGCTCCGGTCCGGGGCCGCGCTGTCGCGTCCCAGAACATCGTCGATCCATTGCTGGTCGATTCTGCCGGATGGTTGCTGCTGGCCGGGAGCGGAGTCGTCCTGCAAGTCGGGGTAGCGGTCCTCGGTTGCGCCGGGAATGGGGTTGCCGTCCTCATCGACGAACGGTCCCTGATCTGGGTCGCCGAAATAAGCTTCGTTGTCGGGTTCGAGTTGCCATTCGGGCAGCGTTACTTCGGTTTCGAACTGTTCGACCGGGCGCTTGGCGACGGCGACCTTCATGAAATCGGCGAAGGCGCGTGCGGGCGCCCGGCCCCCTTGCAGGCCCGCGACGGGCCTGGCATTGTCCTTGCCCATCCATACGCCGGTCGTCAGTCCGCTCGAAAATCCGAGGAACCAGCCGTCCTTGTTGCTGCTCGTCGTGCCGGTCTTGCCTGCGACCGGCCTACCGATCTGCGCGCCGCGCCCTGTGCCGGTGTTCACCGCCGTCTGCAAAAGATCGGTGATGCCTGCCGCGACCCAGGGCGCGACCAGCACCCGGCTGGTGTCGTCCTTGTGGGTATAGAGCAGGCGGCCATCGGCTGTGGTCACGCGGGTGATGCCATAAGGCTCCACCGCGATGCCCTTGCGCGAGACGGAAGCGAAGGCGCGGGTCATGTCGAGCAGCCGCACGTCCGACGAACCAAGCACCATCGAGGGATGGACGTTGACCGGGGTTGTGATGCCGAAACGTCGGGCCATGTCGGCGACGGTCGAGAAACCGACCTCGGAACCGAGCTTGGCCGCGACCGTGTTTATCGAATAGGCGAAGGCGGTGCGCACGTCGATCTCGCCTGCATATTTGCCGGTGCTGTTGCGCGGACTCCAACCGTCAATGTCGATGGGTTCATCGACGACGCTGGCTTCGGGCGTATAGCCGCCCTCCAGCGCCGCCAGATAGACGAACAGCTTGAACGCCGAGCCGGGCTGGCGCAGCGCGGTCGTCGCGCGATTATAGTTGGATGTCACATAATCGAGGCCGCCGACCATCGCGCGCACCGCGCCGTCGCGGTCCATCGCCACCATCGCGGCCTGGGTGCCCTTGGGCGCATTGGCGCGCAGCGATGCCGTCGCGGCCTTCTGCATGCCAAGATCGATAGTGGTGTATACTTCCAGCGGCTCATTGGGTTCGTCGATAAGCAGATCGAGCTGCGGCAGTGCCCAGTCCGTGAAATAGCGCACGCTGTTTTGCGGCGGTTCCGGCGCCATCGCGACCTTCGCCAGATTGGCACTCGCGCGCTGGCCATCCGAAATCACGCCATTTTCTCGCATCACATCGAGGACGACGCCCGCCCGCCCGATCGCGGCCTCGGCATCGGCGGTCGGGCTATAGCTCGATGGCGCCTTGACCAGGCCTGCGATGATGGCGGCTTCGGGCAGGTTCAGGCTGGTCGCCGGATGGCCGAAGAAGCGGCGGCTGGCGGCGTCGACACCATAAGCGCCGCCGCCGAAATAGACCTTGTTGAGATAGAGTTCGAGGATCTGCCGCTTGGAGAATTTGCGTTCCATCGCCAGCGCGAGAATGATCTCGCGCATCTTGCGGCCGACAGAATAGCTGTTGTTGAGAAAGACATTGCGCGCGAGCTGCTGGGTGATCGTCGATGCGCCCTGCATGCGCCGGTCCGTGCCGCGAATCTTGAACGCGAACCAGGCGGCGCGCGTCAGGCCCACCGGATCGATGCCGGGGTGATAGTGAAAGCGCTTGTCCTCGACCGAAACGATCGCGTCCTTCATTACGGCGGGAATCTGATCGTAGGAAAGCCACCGGCCGAAGCTCGGCCCCAGCGAGACGATCACTGTGCCGTCGGCCGCATGGACGCGGATCATCTGGCCATTGGGCGAGGATTTGAGGCTTTCATAGCTGGGCAGCGATTGCATGGCGACGACGACCGCCACCACGAGCGCGATCACCCCGGCGGCGCCCGCGACGAAGCCGATCTTGAAGAGGCGCCAGAACCAGATTTTCGCCTTTTGCGGCATCGCCATGCTTATTCGTTCCGCGCCATGAAGTTCCAACGGCTTACCGCGTCATGGAATCCGCC